>CAYSIO010000179.1:0-3546 GCA_964431115.1 uncultured Vampirovibrio sp. | reverse complement strand
ATAATAAAGTCATTCTGAGGGCTTTGCCCGAAGAATCCCTATAAATAAAAACTTAATGTGTAATAAGTAATTGAAGCCCCCGCGTATGCGGGGGCTTCAATGTATAATAGCCCCTCCCTTTATAGGGGGAGGGGTGCTACGCACGTAAGGTTGTATCAATTTTATATAGAAATTACAAGATTTAAGTGCGAAGCTAGGGTGGGGGCTTGTTTAACCCCTTATCTTATACATAATTAATGCTGCTGAAACACTTAAGTTCAAAGACTCAACATTTTCTGACATTTCTATTGTCACATTCTCTGTCGCAAACTCTTTTAGATCTTGAGAAAGTCCATCCGCTTCAGAACCAAACATCACCAGCACCTTTTCACTTGGAGTATAATTGCTCAAATTAATAACATTAACCCCTTTAGGTAATGTCGCAACTCTTTCGAAAGAGCTAAAAGTTTGTTTTAATTCATCCAAGTCTTTAACTTGAACAACCGGTGTTTTCCAAAGACATCCCACCGTTGAGCGAACACATTTAGGGTTGTATAAATCTACCGTATCACCGTATAATACAACTCCGTCTATACCGAAAGCGGAAGCCGTTCTAAGAATAGTTCCGAGATTTCCGGCATCTTTAATACCTTCTAAAAGCACAACTTTTTTTGCTGTTTTAAACTGTTCAGAATCTTGAGTCGGTTGTTTTGCTACAGCAACAATTTTCGGTGCACTTTTTGCATCAGAAATCTTGGATAAAACAGCTTCTGTTGTTTCAATGATTTGAATGTCACTACGAGAGCTTGCTTGAAACAGTCCAGAATTATTTATACTGGATTGCTTCACTTCGTTCGCAATGACATTATTATAACCTTCGAGTATAAAAATTCGTTCAACTTCAATCCCTGCCTGAAGTGCTTCTTCAACACCCTTCTCTCCTTCAATGAGAAATAATCCGGTTTCATTTCTGTATTTACCCCTAAGAAGTTTTGCGGTTTCTTTTACTAATTCATTGTTGACGGATGTTATTTTCATAATAGTTTAAATCCCTTTAGCCATTCTTTTTCTTGTTTTGATAGCATTTTTTTATTAATCAATTTGCGTTCAAAACCCATTTTTGTAAACGATACATTCTTTCCGTTTTCTCTATAACAGGAGTTCTCTAATCTTACACCAAACTGTTTAGGATTGTACAGTCCCGGCTCAATTGTATAACACATACCGTCTCTAAACTCAGTCTTAGCTATTTCTGCTTGGTTTAACGCAGGCGGTGCTTCATGAACATTAATACCGATTCCGTGACCCAGACCGTGTGAAAAGCTGAAATTCTTGATACTATTATCTAAAACTTCGTGAGCTAGACAATCTAACTCAAATCCGGTTTTAAAATCTGAGTGGTATGCGTGCAAAAATGCCTGTGAAACTTTTGTATAGACTTGTTTTTGTCGTTCGGAAGGTTCTCCTTTAACAAAAACCCTTGTAATATCTGTCGCTAAGCCGCTTTCAAAATAAGCTCCGCAATCAATTAAGACGAGACTTCCTTCTTTTAGCTTTACTCTTTTCGAACTCTTTGAATAATGCGGTAGAGCAGAGTGTTTGTCAATTGCAACTATTGGCTTAAAGCTTAATGATTTAGCACCATTTTTCTTAAATTCTTCTCTTAATTTAGTTTCTATATCATATTCAGAGAGATTTTCCTCAGTTTCAATATAGTTTCTAACTGCTAAAAGAGCCTTATCAGTAGCTTTAAACGCTTTTTTATAAGCTTCTATTTCTTCTTCTGATTTTACAGCTTTTAAGTCTTTTATTTCAGAAAGTTTATGAACAGGTTTTTTAATTAATGAATAGTCATAGGCATTAATTAAATTTTTATCAACAACGAGCTCACCTTTAAAGTTTTTTAAATAATTTTCGCAAGCTTGGTTATCTGTAAAAAGGACCATATCACCATTGACAACCATTTTTGCCCAAATTTTTGAAGAATAATCCTTTGAAAAATCTCTATAACCAGTTAGATACGACACTTCTTCTAAATTAGAGATAAATGTTATTTTTTCAGGACTATAATCTTTTGGAGCAAACACTTTATTATAATCTGACGAATGTTCTTCCGTAAAATTATTTATAGGATCTTCGCTTAAAAGCTTAATTTTATAACCTTTAAAACCTTCTAAACGTGCCTGTGAAACTTTTTTAGCAACAATACCGAGAGTTTTTTTAGGATTAATCAACTTTCTTATTTCTTCATCTTGTTTTTGACCAAGCTGAAGTTTTACAACCTCAACTCCGCTTTTAACTTCTTTGTCTGCTTGTTCGTGATAGCGACCATCAACAAAAAGATAAATTTTATCTTTTGTAACCAGTGCATCACCGGTTGAACCCGAAAAACCTGTTAAAGTATATCGAGCGTTCTCAGACAGCTCTGAATATTCTACCAAGTATTCATTGGTAGAATTAACTAATAAATAATCAATTTTTATTTTTTTTAATAACTCTCTCATATAATAGTTGTCATTCTGAACTTGTTTCAGAATCTTATTCGCTAGTAGTTTATACTTTTATTGGTAAGACCCTGAAATAAATTCAGGGTGACAAATACGTCATTAAGTATATTTACCCTTACTCATCAATTCCGGTACATTTGATTAAATGCCAACCGAATTGAGTTTCAACAGGTTCGGAAATTTCACCTTCCTTAAGAGCAAATGCGGCATCTTCGAAAGGTTTAACCATCATTCCTTTACCAAACCAACGTAAGTCCCCACCGTCTCTTCCCGATGGGCATTTTGAATAGTCTTTTGCCAAGTCTTCAAAAGCTACACCGTTTTTGATGTCTAATAAAAGGTTTTCTGCTTCTTCTTTTGTTGCTACTAAAATGTGACTTGCTCTAATCTTCATAATATATCTCCTTAACAAACTGATAAAATCATTCTAACATAAAAGGGGCGAAAATGTTACTCAAACACTTTCGCCCTAAAAAAAAGCTGACCGCGAGGTCAGCTATAAATATCAACCAACAATTTCTTTTACTTCTGCTTGAAGATCTTTAGAATTGATCTTAATGCTTGGTCCCATTGTTGTTGTCAAGTAGATTGACTTAACATAAGTACCTTTTGCAGAAGCAGGTTTTGCTCTAAGAACTGCATCTACTAAAGTTCCGTAGTTTTTAACTAAGTCTTCGTTGCTGAACTGAACTTTACCGATTGGACAGTGAATCATACCTTGTTTGTCAGCTCTGAATTCAACTTTACCGGCTTTAGCATCTTTAACTGCTTTAGCTACGTCAAGTGTAACTGTACCAGTCTTAGGGTTTGGCATTAAGCCTTTAGGACCTAAAACTTTACCTAATTTACCTAACATGCCCATGCAGTCAGGAGTTGCGATTAATGTATCGAATTCAAACCAACCGCCTGCAATTTTATCGATAATATCTTCTGTGCCGTAGAATTCAGCACCAGCGTCTTTAGCTTCGTTTACTTTTGGTCCTTTTGCGATACCACAAACACGAACCTCTTTACCTAAACCTGCAGGTAGAACTACTGTTGATCTGATTTGTTGATCAGC
>CAYSIO010000178.1:0-3594 GCA_964431115.1 uncultured Vampirovibrio sp. | reverse complement strand
TAATGGTTTTAGTGCCATAATATAATCCTCCTAATACTATTACAATTATAGTTATAACTTATTTTTGAGTTTTTTGTACGAATGTTAAGGAAATTTTAATAATTTAAAAGATTTTTTAGCATGTAAAAAGAACCGCAAATAATGTTCAGCTTATCTTTAGTGAGTTCTTGCCCGTTATATTTTTCAGATTTAATCGGGCAGGCTTTTTGTAACTCTTCATAACTGCAAGCACTAAGATACTCAAACTCGTTCAAATAAACTTCATCGCCTTCTTCAAAAAGAATATTCATCATAGTTTCATAGTCTTTATTTTTCAGACATCCGAATATAAATCTTCGTTTTTGATTCGGATAATAATAATCAAGATTTTCTCTTAATGCCTTGATTCCATTAGGGTTATGACTTGCATCGATTATTAAATTCTTTTCAGAAATATATTCGAATCTGCAAGGATTTTTAACTTTCATCAAAGCTCTTTTAATCGTATTTTCATCAATATCTTTGAAAAGATAATTTATTGCAGTCAGAACCAATGCTAAATTCTCTATCTGATGAAGCCCTTTAAGCGCAAGTGCGTCTACAAATTCTTGCGGAACAAAAGGCGATGTAAACAACAGCATTGAGTCTAATTCATCTGCTCTGTCTCGAATTTCTTCATAACCCATTGATGTTACAAGAGGGCAGTTCGGTTTAATAATACCTGCTTTTTCAAATGCAATTTCATCTTTTGTTTTTCCGAGCCTGTCTGTATGGTCCAAATCTATTTGTGTAATAATTGAACAAAGATTTTCTTTAATAACGTTTGTAGCGTCAAACCTTCCACCCATGCCTGTTTCCAGAACAACGATTTCAACATTATTTCTTTTGAAATAAAGAAACATCATTGCGGTTAATATTTCAAATTCGGTTAAATGTATTTCAAGAGAAGATATTTCTTCAAATAGTTTTGAAAAATCCTCTTGTGAAATGTCTTGCCCGTTAATTTTAATCCGTTCAGTGTAATCAAAGATATGCGGACTGGTATAAAGTCCTGTTTTGTATCCTGCTTCACGCAAAATCGAATCCAACATTGCGCAAGTAGAGCCTTTGCCGTTTGTCCCTGCAACATGAATACATTTTAGGGAATCTTGCGGATTGCCAAGCTTTTCTAAAACAGACTTAATTCTATCAAGCCCTAAATCGACATAAAACATTCCTGTTGATGTAAGTTTTTTTAGCGTGTCTTTGTAATTCATAACTTGGACAATTTTATCATTCTTTTTCGGCTTTTGTAACCTTTAATACTTTGTTTTCAACTATTAATTCAATTTGGTCTTTTTCCGGATTGATATCTAAAAGTTCTAAAATAGCTTTTGGCATAAATATAGCCCAACCGCTACCATTTTTAATTAAATTCTTTTTCATTACATTTACCTTATTTAATACTTACTTTTACTTTACATAATAAATTTTGCGAGTATACTGTATAATATAAGTTAACAATAAGTTAGCTGTAATGTTATGAATTATATTTTTGAAGAAGATGAATTTAGAAAAAATTATAATCTTGCAGAAAAAGCTTTCTGCAATAGTAAAGTATTACTTGAATATTGTATTCATAAAATTGATGACGATGAAAGCTTTTTTATAATTAAACCTATAGTAGAACAAATAAAACAGCAAGCAGATCTTCTTTATGCTAATTTCATTAATAAATCGAATTAGGTTATTTTATACTATGCTTCAGATTCAGCAGGAAGCATATTTTTAGGGATATATTCTTCAACTTCTTCTTGAGGTAAATTAATTGGCAGACGGAATCCGAAAGTTGAGCCTTCGCCTTCTTTTGAATGAACAAACACTTGCCCGCCGTGATGTTTTTCGATAGTTACTTTCACCAAGTGTAATCCTAAACCTGTGCCTTTAACAGTATGAGTGGCATTTTCAACACGGAAAAATCTGTCGAAGATTTTCTTTTGATATTGTTCAGGAATACCCATTCCTTGATCTTCAACGCTCACTTCGACGTATTCTCCGTCGCGAGAACGTTCTACACGGATTTTAATACGTTTGCCGTCAGGTGAATACTTAATCGCATTTGATACAATGTTCATCATTGCTCGGGAAATGCTATCGATATTCAAATAAATTTCAGGTAAATCGGGTTCTTTCATTATAGAAATAGTCAAATCATGTTCTTTTGCAAGAACTTGAACCTGATTAACGCAATCTTCGACGATTTCCATAATATTTTGTTTAGATTTTTCAAGGCGAATATTTTGTGATTCATAGCGTGAAAAATCAAGAATATCGTTCACCATTCTGTTTAGACGGATAATTTCTTGGTTCATTACACCTATAAATTCTCTTTGAGTGTTGAAATCAAAATCGTTTCCGAAGTTATAAAGTGTATCAATATAGCTTCTCAAAACAGTAACAGGCGTTCTCAATTCGTGAGACACGTTTGAAATGAAATGAGAACGTAACTGATCCATTTCGACATCTTTTGTAACATCAATCAAAACAATAATGTAACCTACATAAGAGTTTGAACGTGTAAACATCGGTGAAATTACACATTTAATAATACGTTTGTCGATTTCAATATTAAACGGAACAGGATTTGCTTCATCTTCAATCGGCGTGTCTTTAAATTCTGCAATTTTCTCTGCGAAACAAAATTCTCCGCTTGAATCACAGAATTGCTGAATTTGTGTTCCGAGAATATCTTCTTCACTGACTTCAAGTAAATTTTTAGCGTGATTGTTAACCATAATAACTTTATCGTGGTTATCACAAACAACAACCCCGTTTACAATGCTCATTAATACAGATTCTAATTTGTTACGTTCAAAAGTAAGGCTTTCGATTGTCTGTTCATTATAACGACTAAGTTTTTCTGACATATCGTTAAACGCGTTATATAGCTCTTTTACTTCGTTATCAACATTCTTATCATCAATTTTGTATCCAAATTCTCCGCCGGAAATCTTTTTAACACCTTGATAAAGTCTGCGAAGCTCAGAAGTAATAATTGATGAGTTCATATAAATAATGCCTACAATTACAAGCCAAGCCAGTAAGAATACTATTGCAATAGAAAATTTTGTAGTAGCAGAAATATTGTCCATAATAGTTCCGCTCAAACCGACAGTTACAGAGCCGACATTTGTGGATTCTGCAAGGTTTTTTACAACCATTGGTGAGCTTACTGTGATACGAGCTTTTTCCGCTTGTTCGGGATAATCGTCTTTGCTTGAATAAATAACTTTTGATTTGTTATCCTTGAAAATAATAAACGCAATGTCATCATTGCTTTTTAATATTGAAATAGAATTTGAACGTAAAGTATCATATTTTGCAAGTTGTGGAACTTCTTTTGTTAACTCTACGCCTTCAATTGCAAGGGTTTTTGATAAAACTTGTCCAAAATTCTTGTAAGCGGAGTTCATATTTTTATCAATACTATATACGGCAAAACCTGCTGTACATAGGATAAATGCAGTACTTACAGCAAGACCGGCAAGGATAAGTCTTGTTTGTGCTGTCATACCTTTTTTTGTTTTATTTTTAGAACCGGTAGCCTCAGCTTCAGACCCCATTATATTCCCCCTC
>CAYSIO010000177.1:0-3597 GCA_964431115.1 uncultured Vampirovibrio sp. | reverse complement strand
TTCCGCAGGCTCTATATATAAAGTTTTTTTGAAAACAAAAATTGCCTTTTTGAAGGCAATTTTTTTAATTTTGTTACATAGCTTAAATTTGTATATACTGGGTATTTATAAAATGTTTATATCTGTTAGAAAAAGTATTGCTGGGGTGAACATAAAGATGGGTTCGGTGAAAATTGCCGAACCCATCCTACATTTATATTCTGTAAAAATTTAATTTTAAACGTAGGATGGGTTGAACGTTTTCATTCAACCCATCTTTTATGTTAATATATTTTTTATGAATTATCACAGACTTTTTATTCCAAATTCTTTAATTTTCGCAACAATTGTAACTTCAAAACGTAGACCAATTTTAATAGATAATATTAAACTTTTACGTAAAGCTCTCATAAAAGCTATTCATAATTATAATTGCAAAATAATATCAATCTGCATCTTGTCAGATCACATACATTTAATTCTTAAACCTTATGATATAAAAGATTATCCGTTTTTTATAAAACAATTTAAAACCTATTTTTCTAAAAACTTTGATATAAATCAACTAAATGATTATGCTTTATCTAAAAGTAACATAGATAAAAAAGAACGAGATATTTGGCAAAGAAGATATTTCGAACATACAATAATCTCACAAGAAGATTTAAATCGCCACATTGATTATATCCATTTTAATCCAATAAAACATAAATTAGTTAATTCCATAAAAGATTGGAAATATTCAAGTTTTCATAAATTTGTTAAAAATGGATATTATGATATCAATTGGTGTAATTTTGAAGATAAGAATAAGATATCAAAATTAGATTATGAATAAAAAGAAAATATCAAAACGTAAGATGGGTTGAACGTTTTCATTCAACCCATCAATTAATATAAAGATGGGTTCGGTGAAAATTGCCGAACCCATCCTACATCTACATCTTAAAAACCAATTGATTCAATATTATTGACAGAAATACCCAAATCATCTAACGCTTGCTGCAAGTAATTAACATTAAATCTTTCTTTCCAACTATCAGGTTTAACTTTTATACTTTCATTCAATGCATTTCGATATTTCATAATACTATTTTCTACAATATTTTCAACATCTCTATGAGTTCTTTTTTCTTTTGCCAATTTTTTAGCAAATTCTTTAATCTCATCAACTTTTTCAATTGCACATTCTTTATTTAATTTTTGTAAATAATAATTTAATGATTCTTCAAGAGCTTCTGCTGTTGGTAATTCGGCTTCTATAACTCTACCGAGTCTTTGTAATGATGTTTTATCCAAACCACCTTTGGCAGGATTAAAGTTTGTTGTCGCAAATACATACAGATTTGGAACATCTTTTATACTATCTAAACCATCCAAAAATGCAGTTCTATTTTGAATCAAGTGCTGAGCGTCACTACCTATTTTAGAAGGGTCAGGCATCAAAGAATCGACTTCATTATATACTAAAACATAAGGTTTATTAGGATTCTTCATAGCCAATTCTCTTGCACTAGTAAAATCTTTAGTAATAAATACAGAGGTTTCACCAACATACTTTGAAGAAACTCTTGAGAAATCTCTTTCACAATATTCAGCACCTATATCTTTCGCAAAAGCTTTAATACCATAAGTTTTACCAACACCAGCTCCACCATATACTACACCTCTATTAGGAACTTTTTTCGCTAAAGGTCCAATAAATTCATCAACTTCTTTATCTGCATTTCTAGCACTAAGTAATTCTGAAAAATATTTTCTCAATTTAGGTGGTGTTGCATTACCAGTAGAACTATTCATATCATTACTTATAGGTTTAAACAACAGTTCTCTAAATTTTTCCGTTTTTTCGCCACCACCTTTTCTAAAGAAAGATATTGCTTGCGGCAATAGAGCTAAAATAAGAACTACACTTGCCGCAATACCTAGCCCCCATGAAAGATTTTGTTTTCTTTTTTCTTTCTTTTGAGCGTCTTGTATTTGCTTAATCTGAGCTTCCCTGTCTAACATCGGTGGCTGCGTATAAACCGGCCCCTTTTGACGAGGTTGTCTTACAAATTGGTCATTATTATCTGCACGAAAATTAACCCTATATAAATTATTATTATTTTCCTTAGGCTCTGCTGTTGGTTGAGGTACATTTTTTACAGTAACATTTCCTACATTTTGTAATTTTGTCATTACAACACTCCTTGAAATTCTACACATCTATATCATGTTAAAAACATTTTCTTCATAAAAATTGCCTTTTTGTTAAGATTTGTAAAAATTCCTTTTAAAAACCTAAAGTTTTTCAAAAAAATGCCGATATATATAACAAGAACTCCATATGAGTGAATAACTCGGAGAACGTAAAGGAAAATTAAAGGACACAAGAAAATGGGATTAGCCTGCTCACAAGCTAGATTATTGACGTTGACTGCCCGTAAAGCTGATTGCGAATACGGCATCTCAATCGATTCAATTCATAAAATGGCTCTCACTCGTGAGATGTCAGAGCTTTCGCAGGAATATTACAGCCGTTTACAGTCAAAACAAATTTCTTTTTACCATAATAATCAATATCAAAAAATGAATTATCAATATTTAATGGGATACGGAAGTAACTATACAGCCATTTGGAATAATGATAAATATGCGCTTAAAGAAGAGAATTCAATGATATTAACTGACTACAAAGGTCAAGTTATTATGTCTCAAGACTATGCTAACGCAATCACTTCCGTTTTAGGCGCAGGTGCTATGGATAAAAACGGTGCAGGGGGGACTTTTTCATCAGATAAAATCCCTGCGATTCTGGCAGCGGTTTGTCCGGGATATAGCGAAGAAACTTTTAAAACAATCATTGACGGGGATGATTTAACAAGTGCTTATGATGCTCATACCGTGAACACTTTAACAGGCGAAGAAACAAATAAAAAAGTCGTTGTAGACAATTCTTCCAGTGCTACAGAAAAAGCTCAAGCCATTGTAGATTTCTATTACCCGATTTTTGCAGCTGCTGCCGCAAATGGTTGGACAACAGAGTATAACAAAGATATGGCACTAAATGATGACTACGTATCAGATGCTCTTGTTACAGGTTCTTTCCAACTTGCAACAGTAAACGAAGTAGGTGAATTCGACGAAAATGGCAGTTTGACTTATTTTGTCACAGCAGGCCTTGTTCAATCTAGAACAGATTCTGACGTGAGAGAAGAAATTACAGCTTGGTATAATGCTGAAAAAGAAAGAATCAGCGAGAAAGAAACAATGTTAGATTTACATATTGATGATCTATCTACAGAATTAGAAGCAATTAATACAGAAATTCAATCAATACAGTCATTAATTGATGATGCTGTAAGTTCTGTATTTGATTGGGGCTCCGGCTAGCGGGGGTAAATATATTTAACTGAATAAATAGTTAATGTTACAGATTTCATGATAAGAGCATAATTGAATGCTCAAACCTTTAATTTCCTTTTTCTATTTTTAAAAAGGCGGAATAGCTTTGTGCTAACCGCCTCTTTTTATTTTTATTACTGTAATTCTGAGCGTAGCGAAGAATCTCTTATCCCTCTTTACGAACAGTTGATTTAATATGTAATTCTCTCAACTGTTGAAGAGAAGCTTCGC
>CAYSIO010000176.1:0-3609 GCA_964431115.1 uncultured Vampirovibrio sp. | reverse complement strand
TAGGCTCAAAAGCCGGTCCGTTAGGAACACTTGGAAGTTTGACCTTGGCCAATTATGTCAGTGATAAAATTGAAGAAGTTATTGATTAGGTAATAGTTTTTTAATTTCATTAATATTAAACTCAATTGATCTTATATCATTTGAAGCCAATGGCCTAATCGTTTCTAAAGTATCAATTGCATCTTGAACGCTTATTAATCCCAAAATCTGGCTATTTCTGATATCTGATATTAATAGTTCTTGATTGTGTCGAGGTTTGCGGCGAAGATATTCTTGAATCGCTTTATCCAAAAACTTTTTATTCACAGCTTTGTGTGAAACCTGATTATTTGAATTATTGATTGGTAGGATTTTCATACACACTCCGTGTTTATTTGCAGATTTATTTTAACATAAATTTTTTATTCTATTCAGGCATATAAGATTTTTATGTAAACATTTGTAAACTATTTAGAATTCTTCTTTTGAAAAAGGCAATTTTTTAGATGAAAAGAACTTTATATATATAAGGTTAGATATATAGGTTAGGTTTACGTATGATTAACAACATTACGCATGTTGATCCCCATATGCAGCAGCAAATGGGGGTTGCAAAAGCAACGACTTCGCATATGAGTGTTCCATTGCCTCCGGTTGTTGGGTTTAAGACTCCTGTACAGAAGGAAAAAGCTCTTATACGGGTGCAAAAATTTAAACGAGCCGATAATATTGTTATTGTTGGAGATATAGATGATGACTACGTTGATATAATTGAAGAAAAAGAAAATCTTCCTACAAGTGATTTTAATTTCTTTCAGTTAATGCCGGAGAAGAAAAAGACAAAGTTTTTAAAAAATACTTACGTGATTGATTATATACAATCACCCAAACATCGTTGTGGCATGGGTACGGCAGCAATAAAAAGTTTAGCAGAAAAATCAATGTTTGACCCCAGAACCGAAGGGCGTATTGTAACCTTCTGCGCGCCGGTTCATAAAGAAGCATCACCGGCACAGTTTTTCTATAAATTAGGTTTTAGATTTATGGACAAAGATGCAAATGCTTATATTCAAGCGTGTATTGAACAAAAAAATCCTGATATACCGGCGCAGGTCGGAATGATGTATTTACCAAAAGCCAACTTACATAAGCTTTTAAGGTATGGAGAATTGTTTTAGAAATGACAGAAATATCTAATTCGCAAAAATTAAATGCTTATTATTCGGATACGACAAAAGTTTCTCGTCCTGAAAATTTTGTTGCGGAAGCTCCAAATAGTATTCCTACACGTAAAATTTATAACGATAGAGAAGCCGGTAAAAAAATGCAGGCAATTTGTAATGATATTTATGAGGGAGCTAAGAATGAACAAAAAAAAGAAGGCAATAATTTTATTAAGTACTGTGGAATCGGTATAGCCGGATTACTTGGTATTTTAGGGATAAAGAGACTCTTTAAATAATCTTAATAAGTATAAAAAATCTTTTATGCTAGAATGAGAGTATAAATTTATAGAGAGGTAAGTATGTGCGGAATTGTTGGATATATAGGAAATAAATCAGCTCTTGATATTTTGCTTGAAGGGCTAACTAACCTTGAATACAGAGGATATGATTCAGCCGGTGTTGCAGTTAATATAGACGGTTTGGTTGAACTATACAAAGCTGAAGGAAAACTTCAGAATTTAAAAGATGTTGTTTCTCACAATAGAGCTCATGTAGAAAAATCTACAATCGGTATAGGACATATTCGTTGGGCAACTCACGGCGCTCCGACAACAGCTAACGCACACCCTCATTCGTGTAACTGTGGTAAAGTTGCGGTGGTTCACAACGGTATTATCGAGAACTATAAAGAGCTTCGAGAAAAACTTGAAAAACAAGGTTGCACTTTCCGCTCTCAAACGGATACCGAAACCGTAGCGCACTTAGTAGCTTCTAAATTTGCACAAACAAAAGATTTAACAGAAGCTGTAAGGCTTGCTACAAAAGAGATTGAAGGAGCTTATGCGCTTTGTGTAATTCACCAAGATGTTAAAGATACAATTGTGGCTACAAGAAGAAATGCTCCACTTTTGGTTGGAATTGGAGAAGGCGAATTTTATTTGGCTTCTGATGTACCTGCTATTATTCAGCATACTAAAAAAGCCATGTACATCGATGATAATCAGATTGTAACTTTGACTCCAAGCTCAATGAAATATATAGATGCTGATAAAAATGTTTTAGAACCAAAAATTGAACATCTTCCTTGGGAGCCTGTTGCATTAAGCAAAATGGGCTACAAACATTTTATGCTTAAAGAAATTCATGAGCAACCGGATGTTGTTAGAAACGTTCTTTCAGGAAAGCTTCGTGCAATGGATGAAAATATTCGCCTTGATGAAGTAACACTTAATAACGATAAATTAAAAGATTTAAACCGTATTCAGATTGTTGCTTGTGGAACATCACTACATGCAGCAATGATTGGAAAATATGTAATTGAAGATTTATGCGGAATTCCGGTTGATGTAGAACCTGCAAGTGAATTTATCTACAGAAGAACTATTACTGATAAAAATACTCTTGTAATAGGAGTTTCCCAATCAGGTGAAACAGCCGATACAATCACAGCTGTAAGACAAGCAAAGGCTTTGGGTTCACATATTTTAATTGTAACAAATCGCCCTGACTCTACTATGGCGCGTGAAGCAGACAGCTTAATTCCTGTCAATGCGGGTATTGAAGTATCAGTTGCTGCTACAAAATCTTATATGGCTCAAGTGATATCATTTTATTTATTGGCTGTTTATATGGCAGAGGTAAAAGGTGCTGAGCTTGAAAAATTAAATAAACTTAAGCACGAGCTTATTGTTTTACCGCAAAAAATTGAAGAAGTTTTAGCTCATAAAGATTCTATTAAGGAGTGTGCTAAAAAGTTTGCAAACTCAAAAGATTTTATCTTCATTGCTCGCGGAATTAACTTCCCGACAGCATTAGAAGGTGCTCTAAAACTTAAAGAAATTAGCTATATAAATGCAACAGGTTATACGGCAGGAGAGCTTAAACACGGTCCGATTGCAATGTTAGACGAATCAATGCCTGTATTATCAATATTAATGTCAGGAAGAGTCTATGAAAAAATTCTTTCAAACTCAGAGGAAGCAAAAGCTCGTAACGCGAGAATGATAGCATTGACAGATTCAACTGATGAAAAATTAAATGATTTGTTTGAATCAATAATTCGAGTACCTCAGATTGATGAATTAGTATCTCCTGTTTTAGCTATTGTGCCATTACAGTTACTAGCTTACTACATTGCAGAATTTTTAGGAAAAGATGTTGATCAGCCTAGAAATTTGGCTAAATCAGTAACTGTGGAATAAGTTTTAATATGCAAGTTGAATCAATTTTAGTAGAGATTCCAAATAACGGAAATCCGACAACGGAATATTTTGAATCAGAGTTAACAAAACGCAACATTAACCCTCTTAGGTGGGCTGTTGTAAATGTTAGTGATAAAATATATACAGTAAGTGTAGCCGATTTAAAAATATAAGGAATAAAAAATGGAAATGACACGTATTAAGCCGGATATTAAAGATATTAATTTGGCTGAGCAAGGTAAAAACAATATTGAATGGGCGCT
>CAYSIO010000175.1:0-3647 GCA_964431115.1 uncultured Vampirovibrio sp. | reverse complement strand
TTTGCGCTACTTTCTTGTCGGCACAAGAAAGTAGCAAGTATAAAATGCTCAAACCAGCTTTACAACAAAATTAATATTTTGTTGTAAAATCATTCCCCTATGTACTTTATTATTCTTGCAGGGTTTCCTGCTACAATACAGTTATCGGGAATATCTTTCGTAACAACAGAATTTGCACCTATTTGAACATTGTTTCCGACTTTTATTCCACCGACAACGCAAGCTCCGGCATAAATAATAACATTATCTCCGATTGTAGGAAAGTTCTCTGCATTGTTTGCTAAATCTCTACTTTTAGCGCCTATTGTAACATTTTGGTATATTACACAATTTTTACCTATCTTTGAACTCCTTGCAATTACAATACCTATCGGGTGCGGAAATTCTGTATTTTGCTTCTCAAACATTTTGGTATCCGGTAAGTAGCAACTGCTATATAACGGTAATTTAATTTTTATCCCTAAAAAGGTTATAACTTTATTCATTCCGGCTCTTTTTATTGAGAATAATTTGTTAAAAATCTTTTTCATAAAAACTCCAAAAAGCGTAACTCTTATCATATTTTACAATAAAATTTTGTATTTAAGGCTATTTTTGCTGTATAATTAACTCAAAAGATAATATTATTTGGAGAAATATAAATATGAGCAAATATTTACTGGAAATAGGTGTAGAAGAGTTACCATATAAGTTTATACCAATGGCAATTTCTCAACTGGAATCCGGATTCAAAACATTTTTAGAATCAAGCAATATCTCTTTTGAAAACATCAAAGTTATGGCAACTCCTCGTCGTTTGGCTGTAATGATTGACGGTTTAGCAGCTTCTCAACCTGATGTAGAGAAAACAGTTAAAGGTCCTATCGCAACAGTTGCTTATGATGAAAATAAAAATTTAACTCCTGCAGGGCTTGGTTTTGCTAAGAAAAACGGGGTTGAACCAAGTGATTTGTACGTGGAAGATAATTATCTTTACGCAAAAATCTCTATCAAGGGTAAGAATACAAAAGAATTATTGCAAGAAAATGTTCCGCAAATATTTGCAAAACTTCAAGGTCCTCACTTCATGCGTTGGGGTAGTAATGATGTTAAATTCTCTCGCCCTATCCGTTGGGTACTTTCTATCCTTGATAGTGAAGAGGTTAAAGTAAAAATTATTGATAAAGAATCTTCAAACCTAACTAATGGTCATAGATTCTCAACTCAAAATATTGTAATCAACAACCCTGATGAATATGTTGCAAAGCTTCGTGATGCTCACGTTCTTGTCGATCCGGCTGAAAGAAAAGCTAGAATCTTAGAAGTTACAAAAGCTGAAGCTGATAAATTAAACGCAATTACAAAAATATCAGATGATTTATTGGAAGAAGTAACTTTCATTACAGAATATCCGGTAGCTGTTACTTGTAACTTCGACGAAGCTTATTTAACAATTCCTCAAGAAGTTGCGGTTACGGTTATGGAAACTCATCAAAGATACTTTGCGCTTTACACAAAAGATGGCAAATTAACAAACAAATTCGTAACTATTACAAACTATATCGGGAACGAATTTGAAAATATTAAAGCCGGTAACTTAAGAGTAATCAAAGCTCGTCTTGATGATGCTGTATTCTTCTTCAATGAAGATACAAAAAAACCTCTTGAATCATACAGAGAAGCTCTTAAAGGTATGACTTTCCAAAAAGGAATGGGCTCTGTCTATGATAAAACTGAAAGGATTGTTAAACTTGCAGAAAAACTTAATCCGTCTGCGACCGTAAAACGTACGGCGGAACTTTGCAAAGCTGACCTGGCAACCAATTTAGTATTCGAATTTACTGAATTACAAGGTTTTATCGGCGCAGACTATGCTCGTGTTTCCGGAGAAGCAAAAGACGTTCAAGAAGGTATTAAAGAACACTACTTCCCGCTTAATGCAGAGAGTGAAACGGCTAAATCTATTGAAGGTCAAATTGTTGGTATCGCTGATAAAATTGATACAATTTGTGCTGTATTTGCTGCAGGTAAAAAACCAACGGGTTCATCTGACCCACTGGGTGTCAGACGCGCAGCTTTAGGTATTATTAAAACAATCTTAGAACATAATCTAAAAATCGATTTGTCAAAATTAATCGATGAAGCTCTTAGCTTGCTTCCTATTAAAGCTGATTGCAAAACTGATATCGAAGAGTTCTTTGTTCAAAGATTAATTATTTTCTTAGCAAATGACTATAAAAAAGAAGTATTAGAAGCTTGTGCTTCTAAAAACCCTTGCGTAGATTTAGCAGATTATCTTGCTCGAGTAAAAGCTGTTGCAACATTAAATGACGCTAAATTAGTAGAAAATGCGAACCGCGTTTTAAGAATTCTAAAAGAAGAAGTAAGGGTGAATGTAAACTCTGGCTTGTTTGCACTCCAAGCAGAAAAAGAGCTTTACGCTGAAGTCCAAAAAATAACTTTCGCAGGAAATTATGATAATTATTTACAAACATTAATAGCTCTAAATCCTGTTGTAACCAAATTCTTTGACGATGTTTTGGTTATGGATAAAGATGAAAAAATTAAAAATAATCGTCTTGCGCTATTGAAGGAACTGAAAAATAAGTATATAATATTAACAGATTTTTCAAAGCTTAATGCATAAAGAGAGTTAGTTTTGTAAATATTTGTAACAACTTGCTAAAAAATAGTCAATTTTCATTTTTATGGAACTTTATTATATTGCAAGTGTAGGAAATAAAATCTGAAAGTAGGTCATTATGTTTAACCTAAAATTCCTAAAATCTATCAAGGAAGCGTTTAATCCAAAAGCAAATCTTTTGACTTTTGCACAAGGTCAAAGAGAAGCTAACGATGATTATATAAAGTCTCTGTCTACCACAGAACTTAAAATTAAAGCTGACGAACAAAGGCTAGAAGCAATGGTCAGACAACAATTGAAGGAAGAATTCCCAAATATTGAGAAAAGCCCTTCATATGACTTATTGGTTGATGCTGTCATCCATAACTACAAGTCAAAACAGCTCCAAGCCATCGATGATGCAGCAGGGATTAAAGAATAATTCCTTAGTGTAGAAGTGAATCATCAAAACAAACAATACCGACGACATCAGCCGCCGGTTTTTTGTTTTTTTTAATCGTTGGTCGGTCGACATTGGTCTAAAGACTACCGGCTTAAATAAAAACCACAAGTCGACCTCTGTTGATTCTGTCACAAGCGGGTTCAAGTGGGTTGGTTTTGTTGTCGACATTGGTCTAAAGACTACGAGTTTAACTTAAAAGCTCCAAGTCGACCTCTGTTGATTCTGTCACAAGCGGGTTCAAGTGGGTTGGTTTTGTTGTCGACATTGGTCTAAAGACTACGAGTTTAACTTAAAAGCTCCAAGTCGACCTCTGTTGATTCTGTCACAAGCGGGTTCAAGTGGGTTGGTTTTGTTGTCGACATTGATCTAAAGACTACCGGCTTAAATAAAAACCACAAGTAAGTAGGTTGGGGTTTCTACCCTAACAAAAGATATCGCACCCTCTCCCTCAACCCTCTCCGCAGGAGAGGGAGAACATGAACGTGCTTGATCACTTGATCACTGTGTTCTTGGTCACTGTTTAAAGAGATTCTTCGCTTCGCTCAGAATGACAGTAATAATCTTTTCCCTCTCCGTAGGGGG
>CAYSIO010000174.1:0-3677 GCA_964431115.1 uncultured Vampirovibrio sp. | reverse complement strand
CAAAAGCTATGCTTAACCGCAAAGAAATGCAATATTTATATAAAGCAGGTGAAGAGTTCGTTATGATGGATATGGAATCTTACGAACAACTTCAGTTAACTAAAGATCAAGTAGGTGACGGCGTTAAATACATGAAGGAAGACATGATTGTTCAAGTATTAATGCACGATACAAAAATTATAGGTGTTGATATCCCGGCTCACGTTGAATTAAAAGTTGTTGATACACCTCCTGCTGAAAAAGGAAACACTGCTCAAGGCGGTACGAAACCTGCTACATTAGAAACAGGGGCTGTTGTAAACGTACCATTCTTTGTATCAAATGATGATGTAATTCGTGTTGATACCAGAAGCAACGAATACTTGGATAGAGTATAATCAGTGAACAAGATTACAGTGATCAAGTGACCAAGAGAGCTTGATCACTTGGTCACTTATTCACTTGGTCACTGATAAATAAGGAGAAAAAAATGAAATTTGAAATAGATTATATTGAAAAACTAGCAAAAATTATTGCTGATAATGAATTAACAGAAATTTCTTTAGAAGACGGTGAACAAGCTATTACTATCAGAAAAGATTTAGCTGAAGTTGTTACAACAGCAGTTGCACCTGCAGCAGCTCCTGCTCCTGTTGTTTGTCAAACAACTGTTAATACACCGGCAGCAGAAGTTGCAGCAGAAGCTCCAAAAGGAAAAGCTATTACTTCTCCGATGGTAGGTACTTTCTACTCAGCTCCTTCACCGGATGCAGATCCGTTTGTAGAAGTTGGTAAGACAATTTCAGAAGGTGATGTTGTTTGTATCATAGAAGCAATGAAATTAATGAACGAAATTAAGGCTGAACATGCAGGTAAAGTTACACAAATCTGTGTTAAAAACGGCGATCCTGTAGAATTCGGACAAGTATTGATGTATGTGGAGTAAAAGACGTTAAGACATTAGGGCATTAAGACGTTAAGTTGTTTATTTTTATGAACTTAACGCCTTAAAGACTTAAAGTCCTAATGACTTTTAAGAGGTATTTTTATGTTTAAACGAGTATTAATAGCCAATAGAGGTGAAATAGCAGTCAGGGTAATTCGTGCGTGTAGAGAATTAGGTATTCCTACTGTTGCAGTATATTCACAAGCAGATGCAAAATCTTTGCACGTAAGACTTGCAACTGATGCTTTTTGTATCGGACCTGCTCCAAGCGGAGACAGCTACTTAAACATCCCTGCTATTATCACGACAGCTGTTATGACAGGCTGTGACGCTATTCATCCCGGATATGGTTTTATGTCAGAAAGAGCAGATTTTGTTGATATTTGTGATCAACACGGTATCAAATTTATCGGACCTTCAGCTGATTCTATGAGAAAAATGGGTGATAAAGCGACAGCAAGAAGAACAATGATTGAAAATGATGTTCCCGTAACTCCTGGAACAGGCATTCTTGAAACAGTAGAACAAGCAAGAGAATTTGCGCACAAAGCAGGTTATCCAATCATCCTTAAAGCTACTGCCGGTGGTGGCGGTAAAGGAATGAGAATCGTTAGAAACGATGAAGAGTTAGAATCAAATATGACATTGTGTCAGCAAGAAGCTCAGAAATTCTTTGGAAATCCTGGCGTTTATGCTGAAAAATTCTTGGAAAACCCTCGTCATATTGAGGTTCAGATTTTAGGCGACTCTTTTGGTAATGTTATTCACTTAGGTGAAAGAGATTGTTCTATCCAAAGACGTCACCAAAAATTATTAGAAGAAGCTCCAAGCCCTGCGATTGATGAAAAAACTCGTCAAGAAATGGGTGCAGCAGCTGTTCGTGCTGCTAAAGCGATTAATTACGAAGGCGCAGGTACTTGTGAATTCTTGCTTGACCATGACGGAAAATGGTATTTCATGGAAATGAATACACGTGTTCAAGTTGAGCACTGTGTAACAGAAATGATTTCTCAAGTTGACATCGTAAGAGAACAAATCCGTGTAGCAGCAGGTAAGAAACTAAACTACACTCAAGACGATGTTGTTCTTAAAGGTCACGCTATTGAGTGTCGTATTAACGCAGAAGACCCTGAAAACGGCTTTATGCCAAGTCCCGGTACAATTGATGCTTATTTGGCACCGGGTGGCTTTGGCGTAAGAGTTGATTCGCATTCTTATGCAGGGTACAAAATCCCTCCATATTACGATTCAATGATTGGTAAATTAATATGTTGGGGTAGAACTCGTAATGAAGCTCGACGCAGAATGTATCAAGCTTTGAAAGAATATGTAGTTCTTGGTGTTAAAACAACAATTCCGTTCCACCAACAAATTGTTGAGGACGAAGTCTTTATTAGCGGTAATTTCAATACCGGATTTATAGAAGATTTCTACAAACGTCAAGGCAAAGAATTTAAATAAGATTAAGTGGGGGAGTTTAATTCCCCACTTACTATATACAAATCAAAAGGAGTATTTTATGAAAAAGATTATTGCGGCATTGACTCTTATGTTACCTTTATCAGCTTTTGCTGTAGATAATTTTGGATTAAATGTTCCTGAATGGAAAGATTTTACACCTTCTGCTTATATTGATGTAAAAGAACCAAAAGGTTTGGGCAAATTTAATGTTACCGCAAAATATTGGTATGAACGTAAATTAGCTTTTGAAGAAGGGCTTGCAGCTTGTTCTGAGACCGAGACTTACGAAGAAAGATTCGGTTGCTATGAAGCGTTAAAAGTCAAACAGTTTCAGCTTAATACAGAATACAATGCCAAAATTGAAGCTCAACAACAAGCTATGTCAGGTATTCCTGAAATGCAAAACAGAACGGACACAATGTTACCTCTAAACATGTTTAATGGATATACTCAAATGATGCCTAATGAGCTTCGCGGATATTAATTATTTATTCCCAACTCTTTTTCAAGATTATTATATATTTCTTTAGTTTGGTTAAAATACTCTTTTAAAATCAAACCAAAAGTTATTATTTCTACTGAATTTTCATTAAAACATTCATTCTGAAAAATATATAGAAATAATTCGAAACAGTGTTTTATATTAAACATTCTACGGCCTATCGTTTCAAATTTTTCTATAACTTCATCATTCAAATTTTTATTTTCCATATTTCTCCTTAATACTATTAGACACATATGTCTATATGTTAGCACTATATGTCTACAAATGTCAATATTTATATAGATATATATCTCTATAAATAGATTATAAAGTATACTTATATATTATGAATGCTATAAATGAAATCAAAATGCTAGTTGCTAAAAAGGGTGTAACATTAACTTATTTAGCGAAATATCTTTCCGAAAAAACCGGAAAGAATTATTCATTGGATAATTTATCTAAAAAATTACGTTCGAATAGAATACGTTACTCTGAAATAAAGCTTATAGCAGAAGCTTTAGGCATGGAGCTTATTTTTCAAGATAAGAACTAATACGTAAGTTGGGCATACTTGCCCAACAGGCAATTCTGTATTATGAATATGAACTCAAAAGAATTAGTAAAAATTATAATGGTTAAAGAACACTTAACCGCTAAAGTTCTGGCAGAAAAACTTAGTGAAAAAACTGGCAAAAAATATACTCATCAAAGTATTTTGCACAAAATATCATTAAGTTCTTTTAGATATGATGAAATTAAAACTATTGCGGATATGTTTAATTATGAAATCAAACTAGAAAAAAG
>CAYSIO010000173.1:0-3740 GCA_964431115.1 uncultured Vampirovibrio sp. | reverse complement strand
TCTTATGAATTAAAAAAAGATAGTAATTTTAGGAATTTATAGTATAATTAAGTAATGGTTAGATTGTTAAATAAAGATTCAACACAAATATTAGCGCATGTTGTGAGAGGGTTTTTCAAAATTCAGGAGTTTTTTACTCATATTATTGAAGTGCAACATCCTGAAGTGGATTCTTGTTTGTATGCCATGTGGCATAGAAACCAGTGTGCAATTTATGGTTTCAAGGACAAACCGACTGTAAGCGTTCTTGTAAGTCGCTCTAAAGACGGTGATGTCGTTGCTCGCGGAATTAAGCCTATGGGTTTCAAACTTGTAAGAGGCTCTAAAGGTCGTAGAGGCGCAATAGAAGCTTCTATGCAGATGATTGAAGCTCTAAAAAACGGTGAAAGAGCTGCGATGATGGTTGATGGCCCTCGAGGACCTGCAGAGATTGTTAAAGACGGAGCTATTAAGATTGCGAAATTGTCAGGTAAGCCGATTGTTCCGGTGTGTTGGTATTCAACTAATTTTAATTGGATAAAACTTCCTTCTTGGGATGGTCTAAGAATGCCGATTTTGGACGTACGCTTGATAAATCTTTACGGTGAGCCGATTTATGTTCCGGAAGATGCAGATGAAGAGGCTGTAGAACAAGCTCGTTTGAAGCTTGAAGCAAGTTTAAAAGAATTAGACAGAAGAATTCCTGACGAATACGAGAAAGTGTATTGGCACGGTCTATGGAGAAGAAAACAAAAATAGATTTGCTTGCAATCCAGATGAGCTCTGTGGTTGGTGATTTGGGGGAAAACATTGAGAAAGTAAAATCTCTTCTGGAACAGAATCTTTCCTCTAAAACTGCTGATATTGTTTTTTTGCCTGAAGTTTGGACTGTCGGTTGGGATTGCGGATCTTTTCCGGCATGTGCAGAAACTGCTAATGAGGCGGAATCTGTTAAGATGTTGCAAGATATCGCAAAAAAATATCAAGTTAATATTGTTGGCGGTAGCTTCATTGAGAAAAGAAACGGGAAGCTATATAATACCTCTCCTGTTATAAATAGAAAAGGGGAGTTGGTTTGTACTTATGATAAGAATCATCTTTTCTCGTATTACGGATGTGCAGAAGGTGATTACATAACTGTAGGTAGAACTCCTATAATGGTTAGTCTGGACGGCGTAAAAGTAGGGTTAAGTATTTGCTACGATATACGCTTTCCGGAAATCTACAGAGCTTATCGAAAAGCGGGGGCTGATTTGCTGGTTAACATGGCTGCTTGGGGTTCGGAAAAGAAAATAGCTTGGGATTCTATGACAACCTCCAGAGCTGTTGAAAATCAGACTTATTTTGTTGCGTTGACTCAAACCGGAAATCTTAGAGTAGGTGCAAATCTCGGCCATTCAATGATTTTAGATTATAAAGGTGAGATTTTATCTGAAATTAATAAAATTGAAGGCGGTATTTACGCTACAATAGACTTAGAAGAGATGTATGAATTCAGGAAGAAATGTAGAGTTATAGACGATATAAAAAACTCTTATGAGGTAATAAAAAAATGAAAAAAATAATTGCAACAATTTTTATAATGCTGACTTTAGTTTTAAATGTTCAAGCTAAAGCTGTAAAAAAAGATTTTTCGACTGTTATAAACGAGTCTGGAGTTGATATTGAATCTATTGCTGTTTCAATTAAAAATGCAGAAAACGGAAAAGTTATTTATGCTTTGAATGATAAAATGCTTATGAATCCGGCTTCTGTTCAAAAAGTATTAACAACACCGGTTGTGTATGAAACTCTTGGAGAAGATTATTTATTTACAACAGGAATATATTCTCGTAATGACGAATGCTATTTGATTGAATTAGGCGCAGATCCGTATTTAAAAGCGTCTGATTTAAAAACTTTGATTAAAAATATAAAACCGGAAGCTCAGAGGGTTTTTATTGATGATAGGATTTTAGATAATAAAACTTGGGGCGAAGGTTGGCAATGGGATGATGATATGAATATCTTGATGCCAAAATTCGGTGCATATAATTTGGATAAAAACCTTGTTAAATTAACGATTATGCCTGCAGATAACGGGCAATTCGCAACGATTATAAATCCTAGCAAATATCCTCTTGTATTTTTTAATCATATTGTTAAGGGTGAAAAAACTGATATTAAAATCCACAGAGATAATAATGTTTCAGCTAATACTCTGATTCTTACCGGAACTGTTGCGCGTCCTACAACAGTTTATATCCCTGTAAACAATTTACAGAGATATTTTAATGTACAAATGACAAGAATTATGGAGGAAAGAAATCTTTATTTAAAACATGCTTTTGCTCCAAATAAAAAACAAGAGTCAGATGTGTTGCTACAAGAAGTTACACACGATATTAGTTTGGCAGTGGAAGATGTTCTAAAAAATAGTAATAACTTAGTTTCAGAAACCATGTTCAAACTTGCAGGTGGTAAATATTTGGGACTTGAAACAGGAACAGATTCTGCAGGGATAAAAATGTTCAACGATTATTGCGTAAAAAATAAACTGGATAATTCAAGAATAAGAATTACTGACGCAAGCGGAGTATCTAAAAATAATCTTGTTTCTGCAGATTTTGTTACCGAATTTTTGGGGCTAAATAAAAACAATAAAATTATGGAAAAACTTCCAAAACCTGGTGAAGGAACTTTAACTCACAGAATGTTACCATTAAAAGATAATTTAAAGGCAAAGACGGGAACACTCTCTGATCTAAGCTCAATTGCAGGTTATCTGACATCAAAAAGCGGGAAAAAATACACTTTTTGTATAATGATAAATGATATGAAGCTTTCGGCTTCTGACAAAAAAATGCTTGAAGATTTTATCTTAAGAGAGGCATATTTACGCTTATAATGTATGATGTTATTTCTCAATATCTTGAATATTTAGAACTTGAAAAAGGACTTTCTCAGAATACGATTGACGCCTATCGTAGAGACTTGTATGATTTTGCATCTGATGTTGAAGATCTGGAATCTATAGATAGAACTTTAATAAATAATTACATCAGACAGCTTAAGGAAAGAAAGCTTGCTCCTACGTCTGTTATAAGAAAGGTCGCTTCTATCAGAGGATTCTTTAAGTGGATTAGTTCAATGAACATTTTAGAAAAAAATCCGGCTTCAACTCTTGAACAACCAAAAGTTCCTCAAAGATTGCCTAAAGTTATATCTATAAAAGAAATTGAAGAAATTTTGCGAACAGAATTAACTGAACTACAAGTTGTTATGGTTGAGCTCCTTTATAGCTGTGGATTGAGGGTTTCAGAACTTGTTAATTTAAAAATTAATGATATTGATTTAAATTCCAAATATGTTCGTTGCTTTGGAAAAGGCTCTAAAGAAAGAATTATTCCAATGGGATTAAAAGCAGTAGAAGCTATAAAAAAATATTTGCCTTGTAGAGATTTAATATTTAAGAAATATAATCTTAATTCTAAAAAATTATTGGTTAATGACTTGGGTCGTTTTATTAACAGACAAGATGTTTATAATCTGATACATGCCTGCGGTAAAAAAATACATAAAAATATTTCACCTCATACTTTAAGACATAGCTTTGCAACACATCTTTTGGAAAATGGAGCAGATTTAAGGGTTGTACAGGAGCTGCTCGGACACAGCGATGTTTCTACGACACAGCTTTATACTCATATTAGCAAAAAACGTCTCAAAGACGTTTATTTTAGCATTAACAATTAAAAACAACTCAAAAGCCTTGTATTTAT
>CAYSIO010000172.1:0-3799 GCA_964431115.1 uncultured Vampirovibrio sp. | reverse complement strand
TTCTAAAGCGTCAATTGAAGATGAAACTATTGCCAATTCATGTGCCTTCTTATATTTCAGGTTTACTAAATTCTTTTCTAATATATTCTACTATAAAAATCAAAAAATTTGTATTTTTTACACTTTTTATATGAGTACTTAACAAAATTTTACAATTCCTCTTGTTAAGAAGCTTTGATTTCTCTATTTATGCACTCTTTACATCCGTATAAAGATTAGATAAAGAAATCGAGTTTTTGCAAAAATTTAATCTATAATATTAATACTGAAAGAAATATTATTACATAGGAGATAAACATGCATTTAGTAGATGAGATTCTTTGCAAATTAGAAACAGCGGATAACATGACAAAAAGCCAATTAGAAAACACACTTGTGGAACAAGGTACAGCGGTAGTTCCAGAGTTAGTATGTAAATTACAAAGCGTACGCGGTGTTAAAAGAGGTGTTGTAGCGATGACACTTATAAGAATAGGTGAAGCATCTGTTGAATACCTAAGAAAAGCAGCTTCTGATAATAAAGATTTTGAATGGGTTGCAAAATATCTTATTTCTGAAATTCAAGGTATTGCAGCATAATAGGTATTTAATATTTCAAGTTTGAGAAGAGACTTGTTTTCAAGTCTCTTTTTTTATGTTATTTTGTCATTATGGGAGAGAAAATAAAAGTAAATTTATATACTGATGGCGCTTGTAGTGGTAATCCGGGTGTTGGTGGGTACGGCGCAATCTTGGTCCATGTTGATTCTAATGGCGTAAAGCATGAAAAAGAGTTTTCGCAAGGTTATCAAATGACGACAAATAATCAAATGGAATTATTAGCTGTTATTGTAGGACTGGAAGCTCTTAAAAAACCTTGTGAAGTGACGATATATTCAGATAGCAAGTATGTTGTGGATGCTTTTAATAATAAATGGATAGACGGTTGGATTGCTAAAGGTTGGAAAACAGCAGGAAAAAGTCCTGTTAAAAATATTGATTTATGGAAGCGTCTTTTAGAAGCTAAAAAACAGCATGATGTTGAGTTTGTATGGGTAAAAGGTCATGCCGGACACGAGTATAACGAACGTTGTGATTCTTTAGCCGTTGCAGCCGGTAAAAAAGATAATTTAAAATCGGAAGTTTGTTAAAGCCTTCTTTAGTTTTTCGAATTTCTTTTTATCCGTTCCTATTCCGCATAATAACATTGTGGTTTTATTATTCGTGCGCTCGTCTTCAATATTGTATTGATTAAATAGTTTGTCCGAAAGTTCGAAACCCCCTTTTAAAAGGATTTTTGTCGGATCATCATTGAGTTGCTCGATTCCTAATTCTTTTATATTTTCAAGCAGTTTTTTAATACATTTGATCCCTCTGTTTGAGTTTAAAAATTTAATATTAGCTTCAATTGTTGCTAACATAGGATATGAAGGTGATGTTGTGCTTATCATATTTAATGCTTCTGTTGGGTCAATATTATTTGAGTGTAGTAATGCCGTTGGGTTTATTCCGCCAGCGGTTTTGTGTAGTGAGTGAATTGTAAAATCTGCGTATTTTACTGCTGATTGTGGTAAATCATCGCTAAACGGATATAGTGCTCCGTGAGCTTCATCGACAATTAACGTTACATTGTTTTTATGACATAGATTTGCAATATCGCTCACCTCCGCAACAAAACCTTCGTATGTAGGTGATGTAATAACAATTGTATCCGGCTTGTGTTCAATCAATAGTTCTTTTGCTCTATCTAATGAAATTGCTCTATGTAGACCTAATTTGTCATCAAAAGGCAGAGAATACATTATTATTTCAGCTCCGCTTAGTTTTGCGCCATTTATGTGAGAAGGATGGGATTTATCCCATACAAGAATTTTCTTTGGTTTACTTGCTAATATAGCTGCAATAATTCCGCTTGTAGAACCGTTTGTAAGAAATTTGGTATATTTTACTCCGTAAATGTTTGCAGCAGTCTTTTCAGCTTTTTGTAAAGCTTCTTGCGGTTCATATGCGTCAACTTCTGAAATATCATGCCTATACCATTGGTAAAACTTATGAAAAATGCAAAATTTACCATTATGGCTTGGTGTAGTGAATAGGATTTTGTTATTTTTATTTTTTAAAATAGAAGTTAGACTCATATAATAATTTTACCACAAACAATAAGTGTAAAAACAACATTATATAAATAACTCTAAAGTATTACAATACAAGGGTTGTAGAGATATTAAGTGTATGGTATAATATTAGTAGAGCGTAATGTACATTAAAAGAGGAAGCTAAACATTAAGATTTACATTTACCCCTAGAGTGTTATTCCCCACACCACTCTTAAATAAAAAAGGTATCCGGTTACTTAACTCAAGGTAGAAAGCAATGGATACAATATTAATACCCCGTATAAGATTCGAAAAAACTGCTTTTAGCGCAGTAGGGATAGGTATTTTTATTTCCATTATGCTAACTCAAAATTCATTAATATCAGCCAAAGATATGGGAATCGGAAATTATACGGGAATATCGCCAACATTAAATTATTTAATAGAAAATCAAACAAAAATAGAGAAAGATTTTGAACAAAATATTCATTATAAATATGCAGGAGCAAAAATTTCAGAGGTGGGAAAAGGTATAAAACATATTAAAATGATTCGTTTTTATAATAGTAAACCGGTGAGAATAAACATAGTAGAACTATCAACAGGAGTTAATAATCGGATTATTGTAGAACCGGCGATTGCATCGGAAACACTCGCTTCAAAAACAAAAATTTCTAATATAGCACAGCGAGAAAATGCAATAGCAGCAATTAATGGAGGGTATTTTAAGCCACAAACAGGTGTTCCTCTAGGTACTTTAATGATTAATAAGAAAATCTATACAAGTCCGATATATGACAGAGTGGCATTAGGAATTTTTGACGAAGGCTATGGAATGGCACGAGTAAGACTAAAAGCATCAGTAGATACAAATATAGGAGGGTTAAAAATTGACAATGTTAATCAGCCCAGAATGTTATCGACTCACACAATTGTATATACGAGAGATTGGGGTGAAACTACTCCGACTTCTCCTAAATACGGTTCGCAGTTGGTAATTGACAGAGGTAAATTGGTAAAAATTACCACTGACAGTGTACAAATTCCACAGAATGGTTTTGTGGTAGTGGGTCCTGCAAAGAAAATTGATACGATATCAAAGGCAAAAAAGTTTAAATTAAACCTAAAAACGATTCCTGAGTGGAAAGATGTAAATCATATTATTGGCGGAGGCCCTTATTTGGTGAGAAATGGTGAAGTCTTTGTAGATATGACTGCCCAAAAACTCAGTGCCATTGGTGGCAGAAATCCCAGAACAGCTATAGGATACACAAAAGATAACCATTTAATTATGTTAACAGCAGACGGCCGTGAAGGTTCGTCAATTGGTCTGACATTAATGGAATTAGCATACTTAATGAAAGAATTTGGGTGTGTTAATGCAATGAATCTTGACGGTGGAGGATCAACAGTAATGTATGTGCAGGGTCAAGTTGTTAATAAACCGGCGATACAGGGTGGAATACCGTTATCTCATACACTCACAGTAAGTTTGAAAAATTCATAAACTGCTACTTTATGTAAATGTTAAGGGCGGATTTTCTAACGAAAATCCGCCCTTCTTTAATTCTTCGAACAAAGTAATTATTTTACAAGTTCTTTGAAGTTTTTACCAGCTGAGAATGCAGGAACTGTTTTAGCAGCAATTTTTAATTCTTTACCGGTTTGTGGGTTTCTGCCAGTTCTAGCAGCTCTTTTGCGAGCTTCCCAAGTACCAAAACCAA
>CAYSIO010000171.1:0-3799 GCA_964431115.1 uncultured Vampirovibrio sp. | reverse complement strand
GTAGGCAAATGCAAACTGAGGACGAAACTTAACGTCAGCGCCGTTGCGACGAAGCTATAACCAAGAAAGAATTGCGGTAGACTAAAGTCTACCCTACGATTCCCACCTATATTTACCCCCTCCCTAACCCTCCCCGTCGGAGAGGGAACAAAAAAAAGATCTCTTATTCAGGGGTTCTCTTACAGGTAAAACTACATTTACCCCTACATTTACCCCCAATCTCTTATATAACATCTTACTATCTTACATCTACTAAAAGTTTTAACCCTCATCGAGAGGGTTTTTCTTTTGCTATAAATATTTTTTCTTCCTTAAATCATATGTAAGAATTCTTGTTCCGCGTTTATTCACTATTATTCGAATCGAATTATGGATATCAGTCCTTAATATTTGAGAATTTTTAAGAATTTCAAGAATGTAGACAGCCGGATGTCCAAACTTATTTTCACCGACAGATATTAATGAATATTGTGGATTTAAGGATTCTGCCAGTTCTTTATCAAGTCCGTCAATCGCTCCGTGATGAGGAACTTTTAAAACAGTCAGTTCATTAGGGACTTTTGTTAAGACTTCTCTTATACCGATAGCGGATGCATCTCCGGTAAACAGCATTTTAAAATCTTTAAATTCAACAAGGTTCATTATCGAATTTTCATTATCATTATCAGAGCTGGAAGCCAATAAATTTGTAACCTTTAGCCCTGCTTTTTCATATACAACCTGTTCGTTTTCAGCCAAAAGTAATTTCACATCTTTCGTTTTCGCGGTCTCATATATTCGATTTGACATAGCTGAAGTGTGATTCAAATCATTAACAAAGATTTTCTCTACATTAAGGCTCTTCAAAACATCCGCAGCTCCGCCGCAATGGTCATTGTCAAAGTGGGTAACAATAAGAGCCTTCAGATTTTTAATACCCAGATCTTTAAAATATTCTAAAACTATTATTTCAGCTTGAGATTTACCACCTTTATAGCCGGAACGCCCTGTATCAATCATAATATATTCATTGTTTGGAGTCTTAATCAAGAAACAATCTGCATTCCCAACATCAAAAGCGGTTATTTCAAGATTACTATTTTTAATAGGAATCAAACTTACAAGCCAGATTAATAAAAGCGTAGTAAAAGCTATAATAAGCTTTTTAAAATATTTTTCTCTAAATTCTTTATATAATAACCCTGAAACGCACAACAACATTAAATAATAAACAATCAGTTGAAAGAAACTCGGATGAGTTGTTTGAATAGTTGAATGAGGCAAATGCCCCCAGAAATCTGAAATATTTATTAGTAACGTAAGTAGCGGATTTAAAATATAGTCGAAAGTTTTACAAATAAAATCTGCAATCGGAGCAATTCCGGAAAGTAGGGCACTTATAAAACCACCAAAGCTTAATACTGCAAGAATCGGCACGCTCATAATGTTTGCAAAAATTGAATAAACGCTTATATTACTGAAATAAAATATTTGCACAGGAATAACCCAAAGTTGAGCAATAATAGGAATTGATACCGTGCCGACAACATAATCCAAAAGCCTATTGTTGAAACGAACAAGTGCCGGAGTCATTAACAGAATCCCAAAAGTTACAATAAATGAAAGCTGAAAGCCGACATCATTTACAAACAACGGGTTATAAAATAGCATTAATAGCCCGACAAAAGAGAGCAGGGAAATACTATGAGCATCTCTGTCAATCAATTTGCCTAAAAGTACAAACAATAACATGCCGGTCGCTCTTAAAATAGATGCTCCAAGTCCGGTCATAAGTGAATATACAACAACCATTAACATGCCAAGCATGACATTAAGTTTAAAATTAAACTTCAGCCTTGAAAATATCCAGAAGAAGAAACCGTAGATAAAAGCAACGTTCATGCCTGAAGCTGCTAGAATATGAAGCAAACCCGAATGAGCAAAAGACGTTTTAACACCCTTCGGGGGAGAAACTGCATCATCACCAAATACTATTCCACCCAGAATTTCTAAGTTTGGTGATTTAAGATATTGTGAGTGAATTTTTATAATTCTGTCTCTATAATCACTAATATTTTGTAGAAGTTTTTCCTTTGCTGAATTTTCTTTATCCAATAAAGAATAAGTTTTTGCGTAGAAAACCGCATAAGCATAGTGGTTTCTTAAATAATCGCCATAATTAAACTGAGAAGGGTTTCCGGCCTTAAACGGAGCTGATAATCTGCCTGATAATTTGACAGAATTATATATTTTTAAACCTGATAAATCAGTATTTGAATCTATTGAAACTAACACCTTTTCATCTTTAAGTTCTTTTTCAATATTTCCATATTTTATCTTATCAACATTAAAGAAAAACTTAACCTTTTCTTCTGTCTGCCCCTGAGGAATTGAAGCAATCGTACCTGTGATTTCAGAATTTAAAGGAGTGAGACTTAAAAGTTCATCAACATCCTTCAAACGCAATGAAGTATTTGCTACGCCAAAACAAAACAATATTGCCCAGACAATAATATATTTAAGCGGGAAATAATCCCTGAGCAATAAATACACTAATAATGACAAAAAAGAAAACGAAAACAGAAGAATATGACCTTGCAATACAGCAAGAAGAGCCAGAACATAGACTCCTGCTGATAATAACATTAATAAATTCTTATTTTGTTTTATTTGAGTACAAAATTTACTTAGCATCGGTTTCAGAAATTACAGCTATTTTTTCTATATTTTGAGCTTCAAGAATAAAATCACAAAGTTCTCTTACGGCACCTCTGCCACCATTAACAGAAGATTTGAAATTACATATTGCTTGAACTTCTTTTACAGCATCATTTGGACAAGAAGCAAGCGCAACTTTTTCCAACACACAGATATCCGGAATATCATCACCCATATAAGCAACATTTTCATATGTAAACCCATACTTTGCCATAATCTCTTCCAATGCAGGGAGCTTATATTGCTGTCCTTGATATATTTCAGTAATTTTTAGATTTTCTGCTCTGTGTTTTACGGTTCCATTATTTCTTGCAGTAATTATTGCGGTAATAAAACCGGACTTATTAGCACGAACTATCCCATGCCCGTCTTTAACATTAAAAGTCTTGTATTCTACACCATTTTCGTCATAAGTAACACTGCCGTCAGTCATTACTCCGTCAACATCAAAAGCAAGAAGTTTAATATTTTTAGCTGCCTCTAACGCATTACCCTTTAATTCCGCCATAATTACTCCTTTTAACTCTTTTACCGGCTTGTTACTTCACATATCAGCCAAATATATTTACCCCACAATTATACACCAAAAGGTTGATTTAAATAAAAAAATACTAAAAAAAAGTCTAAAAAAGCCGTTTAACATGATGTTAAAAGGAATATACATGATAAACAAATTACCCCAACTCCAAGAAACACTAACCCCAAATAGTGCTAATCCGGCTGAAGCCGTAGAGTATATAAATTCATATATAGAAACTCACTCCTGCGAAAACCTGAGCGTCGATATATCGTTTATGAATGTCATAGACGCTTGTTTTGTCTCGACACTATGTGCAACAAAACATTTTACAAAATATCCTCAAGGAAAAATTAATTGGAAAATATCGTCTGAAACAGTGCGTGAATTCAACAAAGATTTAGAGCTCGGAAATAACGACTACATTTTATAGAAACCGGAATTATAGAACTTCTACAATACTTTTTATATCAGGACAAGAAACAACTTCTAACGCACGAGTTTTATGCTCTTGTGAAAGTTTACCTTTATCTTTGAGAACAGTTAAGACCTTCAAAATCAAAGTCTGATTTTCGCTATCTATAA
>CAYSIO010000170.1:0-3846 GCA_964431115.1 uncultured Vampirovibrio sp. | reverse complement strand
TGCTTGGTTTTGGAATTCTATTGATAATGATACAAAGGCTATAGAAAAGCTTTTAAAATCTCAGATAAAATACGCTAATCAAAATAACTTTGATAAATTTATAAACACTTATGACCCACAATATGTAAATTCAGACGGGTTTAATTTAGATGTTTATTCAAAATTGGTTAAAGATATTTGGAGTACATATAATAATATTGAATATAAAATTTTAATTAAAGATATAGAGATTAATAATGATAAAGCATTAGTAAGACTTTTGGAAACATCAGAAGCAGATATAACAATGTCAAAAGTATACGAAGGCTCTCTTAGCAGCACCGCAAACACAGTATACGAGTTGAGAAAAAATAACGGCAAATGGAAAGTTGTATCTGATTCGGTCTTAGATGAATTAACAACTTTGCTATATGGCAATGCAAAAAACCTTGATATCAAACTTGATGTCCCGACATCAATCACTGCGAATCAAGATTATGTCGCGACATTGGAATTCACACCGCCACAAAACACTATTGCAATTGCATCATTGGCTTCTGATATAATTGAGTATCCGCAAAAGCCTACAAAGGAGATTTTTAGACCGCTTCCTGAAGATAATATTTTAGAGCGTTTCTTCACCTCCAATAACCAAAATGCAAATGAATATGTTGTAGCTACAATCGGGCTTACTGAAACCGAAGTCTGTAACCTAAATTTAAAGCTTAATTTAACAGGCTTTGGCTATGCAATACGCAGAGTCAATGTAATTCCGAAAGAAAAAGAGGTTAATAATGAGTAGAGTACAAAAAGTAACCTATTTTTTCATAGCAATAATATTCTTTATAATATTCGACATATATTTCTCTGAATTAATACTTAATTCCATACGTTTTACAGCGCCTTCTAATCCGATATTTGATTTAATTTTTGTACAAAATACAGGCGCAGCGTTTAGTCTTCTGGAAAATTCTAAGGCATTTTTAATTATTTTTTCAATGATAGCTATACTTATTATTATGTCTTACGCAGTAAGACATGTCGAAAAATTTTCAACATTTGCTTGCTTTTGGGCTGCAATGCTTATTGCAGGAATCGGTTGCAATATGTATGAAAGAATTACTTTCGGCTATGTAAGAGATTTCTTTAAACTTAATTTTATAGATTTTCCGGTGTTTAATATTTCTGATATTTTTATCAACATAAGTGTAATCGCACTAATTGTAATCATTATAAAAAACAAATACTTAAGATATGAAAATAATAGCAGACGAAAATAACGAAGGATTAAGACTAGACCTGTTCTTATCAGATATATTAAAGGAATATTCTCGTTCTAAAATACAGAATCTAATAAAAGACGGGAATGTCTTGGTGAATAATAAAAACGTCAAGCCCTCTTATGTTATAAAAGAAGGGGATTCTATCGAATCAGAACTCCCGAATGAGTCTATCTTAAAACCGCAACCGGAAAATATTCCTCTGGAAATAGTTTGGGAAGATGAGAATATGGCAGTTGTAAACAAACCGTCAAATATGCTTACTCACCCAACAACGATTGAAATGAGCGGCACATTAGTAAATGCTCTGTTATATAAATATGACAAAGACTTATCTGATATTAACGGCGAAATAAGAAGAGGAATTATCCATCGTCTGGATCGTAATACCAGCGGACTCATAATGATTGCTAAAAACAATAAAACACATGAATTTCTCGTAGAAGAAATGAAAAATAAAAATTTTTCTAAAAAATACTTAGCAATCGTTCGAGGAGTTATTGAAGAAGATGTTTTTTCAATAAACAAGCCAATAGGAAGACACTTGACCCAACCTCATAAACAATGCGTACGAGAAGACGGCAAAGAAAGCCTTACGTTGGTGAAAGTTTTGGAACGATATAACGATGCAACTTTAGTTGAACTTACGTTGATAACAGGCAGGACTCACCAAATTAGGGTTCATATGGCTTCAATAGGACACCCCGTTTACAACGATACTTTGTATGGATTTGGAAAAATAAAAATAAAAACTGAAGAGCAAGTTTTACAATCATATAAACTGGAATTTACCCAACCGTTTACCCAAAATAGAATTCAATTAGAAATTGAACCCGACGAAAAAATCAAGAAAGTTATTAAAGCGCTTAAATAGATTCAGCCTAAAATACACTAAACATACGATGAGAAATTCTGCCAAAAATGTACAATAATAAGTGACATGTTTTTGGGCAAGTGGGATGGAACAAGAATTAGATTTTTCTTCATACAATAAAATAAAACGTGCAACTAACGAAGAGTTAGCAGAGATGTGGTCCAAGTATTTTGAGAACCACGAGAATAAAGCGCTCAGAGATCAACTAATTCTTCAATACATTTATCTGACACGTTATGTCGTAGGGCGTGTTAAAGTAGCATTACCACCGACATTTTCATACGAAGATATATCCAGTTACGGAATAGAAGGACTTATTGATGCTGTTGAAAAATATACTCCTAAAATGGGAGCTCGTTTTGAAACATACGCTCTTGTCCGTATACGTGGTAACATCATTGATAAAGTACGTTCCCAAGACTTCCTCCCAAGAAGCGTCAGAAGAAAAATTCGCGATGTTAAAGAAGCTCAAGATGAATTAAAGAAACAGTTCGGAAGAGCAGCTACAAACAGCGAAATCGCAAATTATTTAGGTATTGAAAAAGAAAAAGTCGAACAATTATTAGCCGATGATACAACAATTACCTCAATTTACGATAAAAAAGGCGCCTCAGACGGAGATATTGAAATAATTGATACCATTGAGGATGCTCATACACTTGCACCACATGAACAACTTGAAGAAAAAGATGTCAAAAAAGAATTGGAGGAAGCTTTGAAACGTTTACCTGAAAGAGAAAGAACAATTATGGTTCTTTATTACCACGAAAACATGACCCTTAAAGAAATCGGGGATGCTATTAATATTTCCGAATCTCGCGTTTCTCAGCTTCACGCTCAAGCTATTATGAAGCTTAAAAATTTACTGAGCGAAAATCGAACAGAAAGATTAAAAAGAAGCATTATTTAGTAGATTTGACTTGTCTAGTAAGTTAATACACTGTCACCTGAAAGTTTTTCACCTGTAATATTATATGTTGCAGTCTCAGTTTTCATAAGATGATTATCAATTAACGAGAAATACTCTAGTGTTAAAGTATTTATACCGCTAAACTCGTTTTCATTTAACCTTAAAGTTACTGTATCCGTCAATATTTTATTACCGTCATAAGGAGTACGCTTAGAAAATACAACTAATGTACCTTCTACAGTTTGCACTGAGATTTCAGCTTTCGCTCCACTAAAAGGATTATCAAGCTTTATAGTGTCATTGATTCTTGAAAGTTCCCAAAAATCGACGCTTTGCGGTTTGAATGAATGCGGAGCATTAGTCTTATCAAGCTTTGCACTAACCCTCCAAGAACCAAACAAAGCTTTAGGTACATGGTCGATAGATACTCCGGCTTCCAGCATAGCAGCATCAACCGAAAGGGTAAATATAAATACAAAAAGTAAAACTAATATTTTTTTCATACTTAATATTATAACAATTTTTTAGAATAAGTCATTAGTTTTTTGTTTTTTGAAAGGAGGCATGAATGTGTGTGTGGGGGGGGTAAATGTATTTGGCTTGGAGGTATGACTACAGGCTTGCAGTCATTGCGAGGAGGGTAAATGTATTTGGCTTGTAGGTGTGACTACAAGCTTGCCGTCATTCTGAGCGAATGCGAAGAATCCAGAGGAACTAGAAGTAAGGCTACAAGCATTTTGACTGGGTCCTTCACTGCGTTCGCAATGACGTGGTGTATTTGTTGATACTGTGCCAAGCTTATG
>CAYSIO010000169.1:0-3854 GCA_964431115.1 uncultured Vampirovibrio sp. | reverse complement strand
GGGGTTGGTAAAACTGCTGTTGCAGAGGGTCTTGCTATCAGAATCGTTAACAGTGAAGTTCCTGATATTTTAGAAAACAAAAAAATCATTCAGCTTGATATGGGCTTGTTAATTGCTGGTACAAAATATCGTGGTGAATTTGAAGAACGTCTTAAAAAGGTTATGGACGAAATTCGTCAAGCAGGAAATGTAATTCTTGTTATTGATGAAATGCATACATTGATTGGTGCAGGAGCAGCAGAAGGTGCAATTGATGCTTCCAATATATTGAAACCTGCATTATCAAGAGGTGAAATTCAAGTTATTGGTGCAACAACTTCTGATGAGTACAGAAAATACATTGAAAAAGATTCTGCACTTGAAAGAAGATTCCAACCTGTATTAATTGAAGAGCCTTCTATTGACGAAACAATTGAAATTATCAAAGGTTTAAAATCTAAGTATGAAGAACACCACAACTTGTATATTTCAGATGATGCCATTGTTGCAGCTACAAAATTATCAAGCAAATACGTTAATGACAGATTCTTGCCGGACAAAGCAATTGACGTTATTGACGAAGCCAGTTCTAAAGTACGTTTAAAATTCTGTACTCTATGTCCTGAAGCAAAAGAACTTGATAAAGAGTTAAAAGATATTATTAGAGAAAAAGAAGAAGCAATAAGAAACCAAGAGTTTGAAAGAGCTTCAGCTCTTCGTGATGACGAAGCTAATATGAAAGATAGAATTCGTGAAGTTTCAGAAGAATGGAGACGTCAAAACGATGCTAACAAACCAACTGTAAGCGAAGAAGACGTAGCACAAGTTATTGCTATTATGACCGGTGTTCCTGTAACTAAGCTTACTGAAGGTGAGTCAGAAAGGCTTCTTAAACTTGAAAGTATCCTTCACGATAGAGTTATCGGTCAAAGCGACGCTGTAATTGCTATTTCTAAAGCAATCAGACGTGCAAGAGTCGGTTTGAAATCTCCAAACAGGCCAATCGGTAGCTTTATCTTCTCAGGACCTACAGGGGTTGGTAAAACCGAGCTTGCAAAAGCTCTGGCAGAAGCAATCTTTGGAAGCGAAGATAATATGATTCGTGTTGATATGTCTGAATTCATGGAAAAACATTCAACCGCGAAACTTATCGGTTCACCTCCCGGCTATGTTGGCTATGATGACGGCGGACATATGTCTGAATTGGTTCGTAAGAAACCTTATTCAGTTATCTTGTTTGACGAAATCGAAAAAGCTCACCCGGATGTGTTCAATATTATGTTACAAATCCTTGATGACGGACGTTTGACCGATGCTAAGGGTAAACATATTAACTTTAAAAATACTGTAATCATTATGACATCGAACGTTGGTGCCAGTATGATTACAACTTCAAGCAAGCTAGGCTTCTCTGCTAATGCTGATGATGCTAAGAAAGATAAATACGAAAAACTTAAAGATACAGTTAATGAAGAATTGAAAAAGGCGTTCCGTCCGGAATTCTTGAACCGTATTGATGATATTATCGTATTCTCTCATTTGAGTAAGGAAGAAATCAGAGAAATCGTTGATTTAATGATGAAAGATTTATTCAAACGTCTAAGCGAAAGAGAGCTTTCTATCGAAGTAACGGATGAAGTAAAAGACTATCTTGCAAAAGACGGTTATAACGAAGCATATGGCGCAAGACCTCTTCGTCGCTTGATTCAAAAGAAAATTGAGGATCAACTTGCTGAAGAAATCTTGACAAATGCCTATGAACCCGGCGATACAATCTTGCTTAAGCTTGATTCATCCGAAGGCGAAGGTAATGAAAAATTAGTCTTTGAACGCAAAGCTGCGGAACAAAAAGAAGAAGCTCCCCTTGAAAGCTAGGGGGTAAATCCTTAGGGGGTAAATCCTTAGAGGGTAAATCCTTAGAGGTAAATCTCGGGGCAAATTAAATAATAAAAAAATAGAGCGAAAAATCTTCGCTCTATTTTTTTATAGCAATGATTTCTGTAGTAATTTTCAAAATTTCATCAAGGTGAAGACAAATTTTAGTAATATTTCGGTTTATTTTTTCTAAGTCATATTTGTATAATTTTTCCTCAATAGCTCTTATTAAACAATTGTGCATAAGAGTGAATCTGATACTGGCAAAAAGAATTGATTTAATATGTTTTTCAAGTCCTTGTTTTAATACCTCATTAATGTCGGTATTTTTTAGGAAAATATTTTCATAAATGATTTTTTCCATATTATCCAGTCTTTTTTCTAAAGTTTTTTCGTACATAAATTTCTCCTTTCCTTCGTTAACTAAAGTTGGGTGTAGATTAATTATAATTGGTTGTATATAATAAGTCAATATCATATTATAGTTGGCGAAAGGTTAACTATAGTATGATAAACAAAAAAATAGCCCTAAAAGTCAAATTTGAGAGAATGAAAAAAGGATTATCACAGGAGGAGCTTGCTTTTGAAGCAGGAATCAGTAAAACTTCTATCTGGAAAATAGAAACAGGGAAAGTTTCACCGACAGTAGAGACTCTCGCGAAGATTGCAGACGCTTTAGGTATTGATTTTACGACACTAACGGATATTTCGAAAGTAGATTTATAAATCTTTTTTCACATCCTTCTGTTGTAATAGATGATAAATATTTTGATAACGGTTAGAGATTTTGAAAACTACAAGTTTGTCATTATCTATACGATAAGCAATAATAAACATGCCCTTAACTATAAAAATCCTAACTTGTTCATTTTTAATATAATTTGGATGAGAACCCATTTGAGGAAAGCGAGTGAGATTATCGCAAGCTTTAAAAAGCATTTGGACAATATCGCCGGCAGCTTTTGGATTATCTAAAACAATATAAGAGGCAATTCTATCAATATCACTATAAGCCTCGTCGGTAATAATCAGATTTAATTTATGCTGCATATTTTGCCATTAATTCTTTAAAAGCAGTTTCTCCATCACGATATCTTCCGGCTTCATAATCATCAATCCCCTTTTGTATTTCCGCATTAAAAGCCTCAATATCTTCCAAAGAGAAATTTCCTTGTTGGGTAATAATAATTTGCAAATTAGCATTAATTGCTTCGTTTAAGGAGTTGTATAGCCCAGAAGCAACTTGGTTTTGTAAAAATTCTCTAATACTTGGAGTTAAGGATATATTGTCCATGAAAAACCTCTAATTTAAGCAATACTAATAAACACATTATATCAAACCTGAAATTTAAGTTCAACTAATTATAAGAAAAATGAGAAATTTGAACTAAATTGTTATTTTTCTATTCTTTAAACAAACCTTCCAATAGCATAATATCGTTTGAACCATTAGAGACTGTTGCAACAACATTTATGCCTGTTAAAGTTTCGATTTGCTCCAAATTATCCCAGTGCATAAAATTATCAGATTCGTAGTTATTTAAAATAATACCTTCTATTTCTATTCCGTTTGATTTTGCATAATCAACAGTTAAAAGGGTTGAGTTTATTGTGCCTAAACCCGCATCAGCAACAATAATTACACTTAAACCGAGCTCCCAAATTAAATCTTTAAGAAGGTACTTTTCTTCTTTATCTATTTTAAGAGGACAAGTAATTCCGCCTGCGCCTTCTATCAAAAGATAATCAAACTTTTTATTGATTTGCGCAAAATCATATTTGATTTTATCAATATCAATTTCTTGGTTTTTACGTTTTGCAGCAAGGTGTGGTGATACTGCTTCTTGCCAATAATAGCTTGTACAATTTTCAGGCTCAGCAGGAATATTTGCTGTTTGGATAACATAATTCACATCGCTATCCATTAAGTGTCCGCACATTTCTGTAACTCCGCTTATAACCGGTTTATAGTATCCTCAGTTAAAGCCTGATTCTCGCAT
>CAYSIO010000168.1:0-3878 GCA_964431115.1 uncultured Vampirovibrio sp. | reverse complement strand
CACTAGGTTTTGCAATTGAGCTACTTATCCCAATCCCTGTGCCGTCACTACTTGATAATATATTGAGTGCTCCGCTACCTGCACCTAGTGTTAATTGAGGATGATTATTATCCGACTTGATATACAGACGCGGATTGTTATTTTCGTAAGGCTTAGATATCCCGCCTATTACTGCCGTAGCTTCTCCGCCTTTTAGGTTATACGCGATATCTTGTCCTTTTGTCCAAACCCAAGGTGATTTCTCTGAGGCTGCACTCATGCTCTTTTTGCTTATCATAGGGGCTGATGCCGCCGCAACAATCGCCACAATAAGTAGCACAACCATCATTTCCATTAAGGAAAAACCGCTCAATCTCTTCATATCAGATATCCTCTTTTATCGTTTTATTATTAAATATTGTAGCACATTAGTTTAATTTTGTGAAGAAAAAACGAAATTTGAGCAGTTTAAGAGACTCTTCGTCGCTACGCTCCTCTGAGTGACGAAAATGCCACCCCTCTCAAAGGGGGAGGGAGCAGTTGTGTTTGAGCAAAGCGAAAACTACAAATGCGGGTGGGGGTTCGTCCCGAAGGGTTAATAATTCATTTATCTATGCTATCGCGGATCGCTGTATTTACCACGTCCGCGATAACGTAATCACTTGATTACTCATTTACGCTTCTAAGAATCCGCGAATTAGCTCGTTAACAGTCTTAGGATTAGCTCTGCCTTTAGTTTCTTTCATTACTTGACCGACAAAGAATCCTAACAAGTTTGTCTTACCGTTTTTGTAAGCTTGAACTTCGTTTGGATGAGCGTTAATAATACCTTCTACAATTCCTTTAATTGCGCCTTCATCAGATATTTGACTTAAGCCTTTTCTTTCTACCACAGCAGTTGCTTTTTCACCGTTTGTAATCATATCTTCAATAAGGATTTGTTTGCCGATATTATTAGAAATTGTGCCTTTTTCGATTAAACCGATAAGTTCTGCTAAGTTTTCTGCAGTTAATTTAGTCTCTGTAATTTCTACTTTAGCTTCTTTTAAATAAGCTGCAATTTCACCCATAATAAAGTTAACAGCAGTTTTAGGATTTGCACCTAACTCAAGAACTTTATCGAAGAATAATGCCAAGCCCATTTGTTCAACGATTACGCAAGCGTCGTATTCGCTAAGACCTAAAGACATATATCTTTGTCTTTTAGCTTCAGGAAGCTCAGGCATTTTAGCTCGAATTTCTTCTACCCATTCTCTTGAAATTTCAAGTGGCATTAAATCCGGCTCTGGGAAGTATCTGTAATCATGAGCATCTTCTTTACCTCTCATAGAACGAGTTTCCTTCAAGCCATCATCCCAAAGACGAGTTTCTTGAACAACTTTTCCGCCTTCTTCTACGATTTCGATTTGTCTGTCAATTTCATATTCAATAGCTCTTTGAAGCGCAGAGAAAGAGTTTACGTTTTTGATTTCTGCACGAGTACCAAATTCTTTAGAACCTTTTGGCATAATAGAAATATTTGCGTCACATCTCATAGAGCCTTCTTCAAGGTTACCGTCACAAACACCTAAATATCTGACGATGTTTCTTAATTCTTCCATATAGTTTCTTGCTTCTTCAGCTGAGCGGATATCAGGTTCAGAAACAATTTCAAGAAGCGGGGTTCCTGCTCTGTTAAGGTCAACAAGTGAATAAGCTGAACCGTTAAGCCCTGCAGCGCCTGCGTGAACAAGTTTACCTGCGTCTTCTTCTAAGTGAGCACGGGTAATACCGATTCTTTTGCCTTTAATATCAAGATAACCATTCAAACAAATCGGCTCATCATATTGAGAAATTTGATATCCTTTCGGAAGATCCGGATAAAAATATTGTTTTCTGTCGAATTTACATCTTGCAGGAATTTCACAGTTTAGAGCTAAGCCTAAAAGAATACCCATGTTTACACATTCTTTATTAAGAACCGGTAAAACACCCGGCATGCCTAAAGTGATTGCGCTTGTCTGTGAGTTTTGTTCATTACCGAATTCTGTTGAATCCGGTGCGAATATTTTGGATTTAGTTTTTAGTTGTGCGTGAACTTCTAAACCAATAACAACTTCATATTTTTCTCTTAAATCTTCCATTTTTAAACCTCGTATTTCTATTAATTATATATTAACATAAATAAAAATAGGGTAAAAACAACTTAACAAAATACATATTTTGTTAAATTACTCAATCCCATATAATAAAGCTTCGACTTGTTTATGAGGCAAAATCAATTCTTCCATAGACCTCATTAATTGCGCATTTGTATCAGCTTGAACAAATTTTGCGCTTGTAACATCTGCAACACATTTTAATTGGTCTAAATCGTTTGAGTCGTGGACATTAAATGCAATTACATCAATTTTTATATCTCTGCGCTCTTTCATTAATTCAATTGCATAATCGCAAGGACTTTCATCACAGTTCTCTCCTCCGTCTGTCAGAAGAATAATATGTTTTATTCCGCTCTGATTTTTCAAATCTTTGTTAACTCCTTGTTTGAGCGAATATGTAATCGGAGTCATTCCTCTTGGTCGGAGTTTTGAAATAGCTGAATTGATTTTAGTTGAATTGTTGACCCCCAAAGGTACAAGAAGCTCCGAGCTTCGACAGGCGTTGTAAGCAAATATATTGCAAGTATGTCCGTAGACTCGAATCCCGACTTTTGTCTCAGGTGAAATCTGAGGCAAAATCTGTCTCATCATTTCTTTTACCTGATTGACTTTGGTTTTGTGTTCTAAATACTCTCCCATACTGTTAGAAAAATCTACGACAAAGAGTAATTTGTCGCCACTCTCTTTGTAAGAATATTCTTCCGGCATGTAAACCTGATAAGCAATGACAGGAAGAATTATTAATAAAGATAAGAGCAAATACAGTTTTTTCATACTATCATTCTTGTTGATGATATTATTAAAGTATATTGTATAATTAGGCGATTAATAATATGTCACCCTGAACTTGGTTCAGGGTCTATCCATTTAACATAATAGATAATAGGTGAAGGGCTGACCCCTCACCCCATCCCTCTCCCAAAGGAGAGGGAGTAAGTAGAAAGGCAAACATGTATTACGATTTTAAATCTGCAGAAAAAAGCTTAGAAAAAGAATTCGATAGAATTAACGATATAAGAGATTTTAACCAAAGAAAAGTGCTCGAAGCTTTTTTTGAAAACAAAGTAGCTCCTGAACATTTCTATACCGTTTCAGGCTACGGCCATGATGATTTGGGCAGAGAAGTCTTAGATAAGACTTTTGCAGATGTTTTTAAGGCTGAAAAAGCTCTTGTAAGAATACATTTCGCCTCAGGTACTCACACCCTTGCTTGCGCTTTGTTTGGAAACCTTAGAGCAGGTGATAAATTGATTTCAGTTGCGGGAGCGCCTTATGATACTATGCAAGAAGTTATAGGGACGGCAGGAGATGAAGAAACAAAACGCGCTTCACTTATCGGTAACGGAGTTTTGTATGACGAAGTTCCGCTTCTAAACGGTACTGATATAGATTTTGAAACCTTAGAAAAAATGGTTGATGAAACAACAACAATGGTTCTTATTCAACGTTCTAAAGGGTATTCAACGCGAAAATCTTTGAGTATTGAAACGATTGAAAAAATTTGCAAAACAGTGAAAGGCAAAAACCCTAATTGTATTTGTTTTGTTGACAATTGTTATGGTGAATTCGTTGATACGAAAGAACCTTTAGAAGTCGGCGCAGACTTAATGGCAGGTTCTTTGATTAAAAACGCAGGTGGCGGAATTGTTGAAGCCGGTGGATATATTGCGGGTAAATCAATTTATGTGGATAGAGCCGCAAATCGACTTACTGCTCCGGGTGTCGGAAGTGAAGGTGGTGCGATGTTTAATCAGCACA
>CAYSIO010000167.1:0-3879 GCA_964431115.1 uncultured Vampirovibrio sp. | reverse complement strand
TAATAAATGCCTACAATCGAGGGGTTGATGTGCGTGTGATTATTGATGCGACTTCTGTAAGGACTGGATATTCAAAACATCAAATTATGCGTATGGCAGGAATTCCTGTAAAAGTCGAAAACTGGGGCGGTAAAATGCATATGAAATCGCTGATTATTGATGATAAATATTTACTAATCGGCTCAATGAATTTTACGGCTGGCGCTCATTATCAAAACGACGAAAACTGCTTGTTGATTGAGGATTCTAATATCACTATTCAAGCTCGTAAGAACTTTGAACATATGTGGGATTCGATTCCGAATAAATGGTTAAATTCTCAGCCAAAACCTGAGGGCAAAGACTCAAAATATTCTTGTAGCGACGGTATTGATAACGACCACGACGATTTGATAGACGAATTTGACCCGGATTGTAAAGCTTTTAGATTGTTCAAAAAAGAATACACATCTAGCCAAATAGGACCTTTTGAGCCTTAAATAGTTGCAATTAGAAGGTTGTTCTTTACTTGTTTTTTCTTACCATTTCTTGCAAAATTCTCACGTATTTTTTTTATATTTTCTGGCAAAATCATATCTTTTAATGGGTAAGACATATTCCAGCCGTAAGTTTTTGAACCGTCATTGTTGAATTTTTCATACTCCATAGCTTTGTAAAACAGCTCAGGACAATGCTCATAAAGATTGAGCCAATCGTTTGGCGATTGATAAAAACAGAAATAACACCCTGAACGCTTGCGCCATTCGTAATATTTGGGCAATCCTATGCCAACATCGTTTAGGATTTTGAACACGTCAGCTCGTGTAATTCCGTAATCTTGAAACGGAAAAATATTCACCACTTTGTCTACACTTGCAGTTTCGTCTAATCCACGTCCAAGCTCGTCAGCTCGGATTCCGATGTAGGTATTTATTTGACTTGCGTTCTTGAAATGGTCTTTTAGAAACTTGCGATAGACTCGGATTTTAAGCTCAACTGTGCACCAACGATTTTTTATTGATGGCAAAAACTTTCTAATATCATAAAGATGCTCAAAACTCTTTTCAGGTCTTAGCCAAGTTATTTTTTTGTCCAAAAAGATTTCAATTTTATTCAAATAGTCATAAGTTTCAGGTAATTCAAGCTCTGTATCACAAAACACAAGCTCGGTTTTTTCAAAAATCTCCGGCATATTTTCTTTCATAAAAAATGCTAGCGCAGTCGAGTCTTTTCCGCCTGATAGGCTTAAAATATGATATTCTGGGGTAAAATTTGACATATGGGGCAAGTTTCCTTTTCTTCGGTGCATTACAATGCACCCTACTTTTGCACTTATTACATTAATAGGTTGGGTTTACTAACCCAACAATACCTTTTCTGTCGGATTGGTAAATCCGACCTATTGCTAAAATATAGATGTAGGGTGGACTTTAGTCCACCGATTTTTCGTCGGTGCATTGCAATGCACCCTACTTTTGCCATTTATTATAGCAATTACCTCTCTACACAAAAGATTTATTACAACTTTTTTACATCTAAACCTTTAGAGTTTGCGGAAAAACAAGAGTTTTCCCGCAAACTACGGGGAACGGTTTCGAGCAAGGCTACGTGTTATCCCACACCTAGCCTTGCTCTCACACACCTAAGGTCGGATTTGAAAAAGTACGAAAAATTGTCATTTTTCGACTTTTTCCGCATCCTTTATAATTTAACACTTGCAAAAATTCAAATTATATTGTAAAGTTATGTTAAGAAGTATCCTAATTAGAAGAGAAAAATGTTTTTAATTAAGCCCCAGTCAAAAAAAAGAACAAGAGCAAAACTTTTAGGTGCTGTTCAAATCAACAACACTTCATTTTTTGTGTGCAAAAACAATGAAGGCGAGGTCTGTTTAAGAACCGGTAAAGAAGAAAAATTACAAAAGGCTATTCTTCAACGGATGATTGACTTAAACCCTTCTATAAAGAAAATACTGGGTGAATATAATATAAAACCGACAATTGATACCAAGACTCTTCGAGAGCTTGCAGGCGGACATATGAATTCTACTTGTCATGTTGCTATGGGTATTTATTCAGTGCTTTCAGAAAGTATGAAATCTGATATTAAACCTAATACAATCAAAGAAGCTTCTATGCTTCACGATTTGGGAAAAGTTTTAATCCCTTCAAAAATTTTAAATAAACCTGCTCGATTAAATCGTAAAGAGCGAGAAATCATGAATATCCATTCAACTCTTGGATATGAACTATTAAAAACACAAAAAATTAACGAAGAAACTTTAGATTTAGTTAAATATCACCACCAGAATTTAAAACATTCCGGCTATCCGGCATTGAATTGCGACCATAATCCGTCTGATATCGGAGTACAAATTATATCAACTGCAGATAAGTACAGCGCGCTCAGAGAAGCTCGTGTGTATCGCAGAAAACTCAGCAGAATAGAATCTCTTCTTATTCTTTATCGCGAAGTTCTGGAAGGAAAGATTCATAAAGAAGTCTACAAAGCATTAGTAGAATATGCTAAAAATTTTGATACATAAATTACAAAAAAGAGGCTTTTGCAAGCCTCCTTCTTGTTTATCATATTTATATTCTGTCGAATCCGGTATATTTTCTTAATACTTCCGGAATAATAATTGTTCCGTCTTCTTGTTGGAAGTTTTCTACAATCGCCGCGAAAGTTCTTCCGACAGCAAGCCCCGAACCGTTAAGAGTATGAACAAATCTTACTTTTCCTTCTTTATCTCTATATCGGATATTAGCTCTTCTTGCTTGGTAATCACCGAAGTTTGAGCAGCTTGAAATCTCTTTATATGAATTATAAGAAGGCATCCAAACTTCAATATCAAAACATTTGTTTGCACTAAAGCCGATATCAGCAGTGCATAGAGCAACTCTTCTGTAAGGAAGTCCTAATAACTCCAAGCATTTTTCAGCATTTTTAGTAAGCTTTTCGTGTTCATCAGCTGATGTTTCCGGAGTTGTAAGTTTAACCATTTCAACTTTATTGAATTGGTGAACTCTTATAAGACCTCGTGTATCTTTCCCTGCAGAACCGGCTTCACGTCTAAAGCAAGGTGTGTAAGCAGTCATGTATTTTGGTAAATCATCTTCGCTTAAGATTTCGCCTGCATAAATATTTGTAACCGGAACTTCCGCAGTCGGGATTAAGTATAAATCTTCATCCACGCATTTATACATATCTTCTGCGAATTTAGGCAATTGACCTGTTCCTGTCATAGTTGCTGCGTTAGCCATGAACGGAGGTAAAATTTCTTCATATCCGTGCTCTTCCGTATGTAAATCCAAGAAGAATTGGATAATTGCGCGCTCTAATCTTGCACCTTTGCCTCTGTAAAGAGTAAATCTTGATTGAGAGAGTTTAACACCACGTTCAAAATCTACGATATTTTTTTCTTCACATAAATCCCAGTGAGCTTTGGGGGTGAATGAAAACTCAGTTGGATTTCCCCAAGTTGAAATTGTAGGATTATCTTCTTCTGACTGTCCAATCGGAGTTGTTTCATCCGGAGTATTAGGTGTTCTTAAAAGTAAATCACGTTGTTTTGTATCAAGCTCAACTTGTTTTTCTTCTAACGCTTTTATATCATCTCCGAGTTTGCGAACTTCTTCCTGAATAGCGTCAGTATTTTCGCCATTCTTTTTTATCATTCCGATTTTTTGCGATTCATTTTTACGTTTTGCACGTAGCTCATCCGCTTGAGTCTGAATCTTTCTTCTTTCTGCATCAATTTCAATAATTTCATCAATTGATAATTCAGGATTTCTTCTTTTTAAAAGTTCGTTAACTTTTTCCGGATTTTCTCTAATTACTTTTATATCTAACATTTTCAATACCTCTCTATGTTTTAATTATAAAACAAAAAGATGATTT
>CAYSIO010000166.1:0-3895 GCA_964431115.1 uncultured Vampirovibrio sp. | reverse complement strand
CTAACTTCATTTGGTTCATTTGAACTTGTAAAGAGCGGCTTATCTCTATTAGCAATGCTTGTAGAGATTGTTTCAACAGGATTTCCGTTGAAACAAAGCACAAAATCTCCATAAAGGTTTATTATATCATTGTTTGAGATGTTTATAAATTGGTACTTGGCTTTTAGAGGATATGAGAATAAGACCTTTTTCACAGAAAAAGATTTTAGGACGGTATCAACATCGTTTTTGTATACAATTTTTCTGTTTATAAACATATCTATTGAATGTATTTTGTATCTGTAATACTTAGCCTGTGTTGGACGTCCGTCCAAATCGGCAATATTAGCAGCTTTCATATAAGCATTATTATAAACATTGTAATCTATTTCTTGCGGTATTTTTTTTAGTAGTTCTTCTATGTATTCAACAGCTTTCTCTGGGTTCGAATCTGATAGTACTATTGCCAATTTATATTTTATTGTGTAATTATCTGAATCATATTCTTCAGCTTTCTTTAAAAATCTTACAGCTTCGGAGTTTAAACCTGTTTTTACCATTATATCTGCAACTTGGATATAAGAATTTACAATTCTTGCCTTGATTGAATTTTCAACTACAGAGTCTTTTTTTGAAAACTTATCATAGTAAAAATCAGCTTTTTCATAGTTTTTAGCCGCGGATAAGAATTTGCCGATTGAATAATATTTATCACCTATTGTTAAATATGAGCGAGTTTTGAATTTAATAAGATTTTTATCCGTAAAATCTCTTATGTTATTTAGGACACTTTCTGCATCTTTAAATTTTTCCTGCGCAGCGAGTACACAAATAAGCTTGTAATAAGGTTTATAATTGTTAGGCTTGGCTTTCTCAATTGCTAATTCAAAGGCTCTTTGCGCATCAACATAGTCCTCTGCTGTTTCGTAAATTTCTCCGGCATGCATACAAACAGAATATTTTTTGTTTTTTAAATCTTTTAACAAGTTTGTCTGTGTGATTATTTCGAGAGCAGTTCTTCTATCCAGAGTATCCTGTTCTTGAGCTGAAGCAAAGAGATCTTTTATCATTTCATTTCTGGCATGAATTGCTAAGCTTGTTGTGACAACTATTGCAACGAAAACTGAACACAAGATGGTTCTAACATATTCTTTTATAATCTGTGCTTTTGATTTCCTAAAATTATATTTAGTTTTCTTTTTCTTTTCCTTAATCATTTAATTCCTGCAAAGTTACCGCATCAGGAGTGCAAATCTCGCAAAGTTTGCCATATAGCTCTTTCATAGTCTTTTTACGGTTGTATTCAAATGTTGAAGTCAGTTTTGATTTTTCCGGATTTTCGATTAGTTTTTTTGCAGAAAAATCGTACATCCTTTCGACGGTTGAATATAGTAATTCTTGTAGTTTATTAACATCTTCTCCGTCGCAATATACAGAGACTTTAAACTTGCCGGAGCGTTTAATACTGGAAGGAAGAATTTTTCTTTCAAATACACGGATTAGTGTTAAAACAGCAACGCTAGAAATTGTTGCAAGGGTTGCAAGTCCATACATTCCGACACCGCAAGTCATACCGATAGCTGCGCTTATCCATAATGTAGCCGCAGTAGTAAGTCCGATAATCATTGGACCGTTCCTAAGCACTGCACCGGCACCGATGAAACCGATACCGGATACTACTTGTGCAGCAACACGACCCGTATCTCTGATACCTGTAGCTTGGTCGACAATTACGTTATCGCCTGTTGCGTAGCTTGGAAAACCATATATAGAAATTATAGTAAATATACAAGCCCCAAGACATACCAAAATATGGGTTCTTAGACCTGCATATTTATTGGTCAATTCTCTTTCAAGCCCGAGCAAAAAGCCCAAAACAAGTGCTGCTCCGACTCTTATAAAAAAATCAATACTGAAAAATTCCATCTATTCTCTCCCCTGTACCCCTCTATGATACACTATTTACTAATATTTAGCAACTTATAAAGTGGGAGCAAGTTCTTTAATTACTCTGCAATGGTTTCCGACTGCAACAGTGTTTGCAGGAATATCTTTAGTGACTACGCTTCCTGCGCCAATAACGACATTATCGCCAATTGAGACTCCACCAAGAATATTTACCCCTCCGCCAATCCAAACGTTGTTTCCTACGGTAATAGGTTTTGCATATTCTAATCCTGAGATTCTGGTTTTTGCATCCAAAGGGTGTTCCGGAGTGTAGAATCCACAATTCGGACCAATGAATACATTATCTCCAAATTTAACTTTTGCAGGATCCAGAATTGTTAAATTGTGGTTTGAATAGAAATTTTCGCCAATTTCTATATTATATCCGTAATCGCACCAGAAAGGCTGCTCAATCCAAAATTTTTCTCCTGTTTTGCCTAAAAGTTTGGAAATCAGTCCGATTCTTTTTAGAGTGTTGTTTGGCGGTGTGTTATTGTACTTAAAACACAGTCGCTTTGCGTTTTCTCTCTCGACGGGTAAGCCGTCTTCTAAAGGATTATATAGTTCTCCTGATAACATTTTTTCTTTTTCGTTCATAAGTCTAGTCTAATTTATATTAACCCCTGTTGTCAATTAGTACAGATATTGTATAATAAGGCTATGGATACAGGTTTAAAAACAATTAAAGATGAATTGGAGCAAAGAGAATACGAATTTCTTTCTCCTTATGCTACTAAATGTAAAGAATCTAAAGGGCGCAAGAACGAAAGGATTGAAGATTATCCTATAAGAACAGCTTTTCAGCGTGATAGGGATAAAATTTTGCACTCAAAGTCTTTTAGACGCTTGAAACATAAAACTCAAGTGTTTTTGTCACCGTTCAATGACCATTTTAGAACTCGTTTGACACATACTTTAGAGGTTTCTCAAATTGCAAGAACAATGGCTCGCGCTTTACGTCTAAATGAAGACTTAGTTGAAGCGATTTCTCTTGGGCACGATTTAGGACATACTCCTTTCGGTCATTGTGGAGAGGGTATTTTAAACGAGCTTTTGCCAAATGGGTTTTTTCATAACTTGCAGAGCGTAAGAGTTGTTGAAGTGCTTGAAGATATGAATCTTTGTCAGGAGACAATTGACGGGATTTTAACTCACTCTTGGGGATATAAACCGAAGACTCCTGAAGCTCAAGTAGTTCAGTATGCCGATAAAATTGCTTATATTAACCATGATATAGAGGATTCTGTTCGAGCCGGTGTAATTGCGGAATCAGATTTACCGCAAGATTGTCTTGAATATTTTTCAATGAACCAATCTGCAAGACTAGGTAAAATGATTACCGATGTTATTACAAACTCTATGGATAAGCCTACTGTTGCAATGTCTGAAGAGGGTTGGCATTATGTTACGAAACTCAGAAAGTGGATGTTTGACCACGTGTACTTGGACCCTGTAACAAAAGCAGAAGAGAAAAAAGCTCGCAATATTGTACAAAGTTTATTTGAATATTATTCAGAAAAACTGGTTAATTATTGTGAGAAAGATGAAATTCCTCAGCTTGTAACTGACTATATTTCCGGCATGTCGGATCAATATGCTATTAGACGTTATATGGATATATTTATTCCAAAACCGCTTGCAGAACAGTCAAACGACGACGCTTTGTTTAGAAGGATTCAAGATGAGATACGTTAAATTTGGAACTTACACAGGCGCAGAAAATATGCAAATCGATTCGGATTTGCTTGATGAAGCTATTGAAAAACAGATACAAGAGCCGATTTTTAGACTATATGCGTGGGAGCCCAGATGTATTTCGCTCGGCAGAAACCAAAAAGATGAATTTCTTGCAGGGGTAAATGAAGACGTTGTCCGTAGACTAACCGGCGGACGTGCGCTTTTGCACGATAATGAAATAACTTATAGCTATGTTACTCCTATTTCAATTATTCCTGACGGTGAAACAATT
>CAYSIO010000165.1:0-3927 GCA_964431115.1 uncultured Vampirovibrio sp. | reverse complement strand
TTATTCTTGATTGCGCCATTTATAATTTCACCAATCGCTAATAGTTATTTACCAATGGTGAATGAAGAAATTAAAAAAGCTACCGGTCTTAACTCTAAAATAGAAGATTTTCGAATCGTGACCACTCCAAAATTAACAGTGGGTGCAAAATTAGGAAAATTTACGATTCTTACTCCTCAGAACAAAGAAATTTTTGAAGCAGAAAACTTTTCTGTGAAAATGTCACTTCTTCCTCTTTTGGCTAAAAGAATTGAAGTAGATTTGGTTCAAGTAGAAAGTATTGATTTGAAACTTGGAGTTAATAAAGACGGTTCATTTGAAGGGGTAAATCAAGGGGTAAACGAAGGAGTAAATCAAGGGGCAAAAGAAAATAATACTGAGTCTCAAGCTGTAGAGCCAATGGTTTTACCTTTTGGCTTGCGTTTATCAAATCACCTCCCTGACATAAAAATCGGCGAATATGATATTGAATTTGTTGACCTTTCAACAGGTAAAAAATATGAAATAGAAGGCGATAAAACAGAAATTACTGATTTAATTCTTAATAAAAGTGTAAAAGTTCTGGCAAGCGGTAAAGCTAAGTTCGCAGATAGAGAACAGTTTACATACAAAGTAAAAATTAATAACAAAGTAATGCCGGATTTGGATTTGCATGAACTTGTGTTTAACCCAGAAGGTGCAAATGACATTAAAAAGAAAGCAACAGAAACTCCGGATTTTACAATAAATATCTTAGATATTTTTAAAGGAATTTATAACAACAAAATTACGGCGAATTTAGATGCAGATTTAACAATAACTAAAGACGGTAATAGCGGTTATGTTAAAGCTGACAATCTTTCAATTGTCGATTTACCGCCAAGTAATGCAAATTTAAAATTTAAAGGGCACAAGATTAATATTGATTCTTCAATGTATACAGCTCAAAACGAAGTTTCTACAATTAACGGCTTTGTACAAACAGGCAAAAAAACTAATATTGACTTGAATTTAAAATCAAATGTTGAATTAAATAACATTATTCGTATTTTAAACGCTGTTGCAATGACATTTAATATAAAAGATTTGCAAACGCTTTCTGCAAACGGAAAATTAGATGCTGATTTCAGCATTAAATCAAATTTAAAAACAATAAATTCTAACGGCTATTTCAGAATACCAAATGCAAATATATACTATGGACTTTATAAAATTGGAATCGATGATATTAACGCTGATGTAGCATTAGCTAATAATAATATTGATATTAAAAACATCGGCTTTTCTATTCTTAATCAGCCTCTAAAATTTTATGGTTCAGTAAAACAAGATGCGACTGCAGATTTACACTTAGTTGCTAATGATTTAAGTCTAAAAGGGCTTTTAGTTGCTTGCGGTCAAGCTGTTTTATTAAAAGAAAATCCTGTTAATTCCGGAACTGTAACTTTAAAAGCTGATATTGTAGGAAAATTGGATAAAATTAAACCGACTGCAAAAGTTGCTTTGAATAATATTGATATTAAAAACTTACCTTCTAATACAATATTAAAATTACCAAAGATAAGTGTTGATATTATTGCAGACGGACAAAGCTTCTCAGGTACTGCTGTTTCTGAAAATATTAGAATAATTAACCCTGCAGCAGGGGTAAATATACCTAATGTAAAGGCAAATATTACACCTGAAATAATTGAAATTACACAAACACCTGTAAAAGTGGAAAAAATTAATTTCAATGTATCAGGTAAAATCAAAAACTATTTGACCGAAAAAATTGCGCTTGATTTCGTAACAGTAGGTGATATAAAAGCAAAATTAACAGGCGATATGAATGTTATTAAACAAACGTTAAACCTTGTATTTGCTACAACATCAGATTCTACAATTATTGTTCCGATGTTTGACAAATCAAAAATGACATTCAACGGACATATCGGAATTACAGGAAGTATGCTTAATCCGATTTTATCAGGCACAGTAAATGTGCCAATACTTTCTATTCCGGAAATCCCTGTAATTATAGAAAATTTGAGCGCAAAACTAAACGGACCTATTTTGAAAGGACATGCGAACTTGGCTAAATTTGCTTCAGGCGGAATTGCGGCAGAAAATTGTACAACTGATTTTTCAATGAAGGGGGTAAATTTTTATCTCAATAATTTAAAAGGTACAGCCTTTGAGGGTAAAATCAACGGAAATATTATTTATGACATGGCAGATTTCAATACATCTGTAGATTTTCACGGTCAAGGACTAAACGCAGAAAAAGCTGTCGCAGGTGCTGTTGGTATTTCAAATGCGTTAACCGGAACTCTTGGTTTTGACACTAATTTAACCCTCAAAGTTGTAGACTACGAAGATATGATTCGCTCAATGAAGGGTAAATTAACTTTTAAAGTTGAAAACGGATCTTTTGGAAACATAGGGCGTTTAGAAAATTTCTTCGGCGCAGGTAATATTGTAGGAAACGCGTTATTAAAAACAACTGTTGCTACGATTTCCAACCTTTCAGCGGTAAAAAATACTGCCAAATATGATTACATAACAGGTGAAATGACTTTCTCAAACGGTTGGGCTAATTTGAGTTCAATTAAGAGCGCAGGTCAGACTCTTGCATATTTTGTATATGGAAAGTTACATTTAATTAATCTTTCTACAAATGTAACGGTTTTAGGAAGACTTGATCAATCTGTAGTTTCACTTCTTGGCCCTGTTGGAGAACTATCAGCAGATAAATTATTATCAGCTATTCCAAAATTCGGAACGCTAACTGCATCAATAGCAAATGCTTTGACTACAAATCCAAAAGGTGAAAGGATTTCTGAAATCCCTGCACTTACAAATGGAAGCGAATTATATAAAGATTTTAAAGTAATCTTTAACGGCGGCCTGGAAAGCAGTAATTCAATTAAATCTTTCAAATGGCTAACAACAGTTGATACAAGCGCTCTCGAGCCTCAACAAAATATGGTAGATACAATTAAATCGCTAAAATCAACTGTTGGTGATGATTTGGATAACGTAATTGATACTGTAAAAAGCCAAAAAGAAGCTTTAAAAAATACAGCAAATGAGTTGAAGAGCTTGTTTAAATTTTAGAGATGAAAAATACAGGATTAGCAGAGCCGATGATTTTTATATCGGCTCTTAGTCTATTTTTTCATTAACTCTTCTATAATTAACCAATCTGATTCTTCGTCTATTTCGTAAGCTGTTTCCGGTGGAAGTTCATAGGCTGTAATTTTACCTGAAAGTCTGCATTTGTCACGCAAAATATTTTCAACCGAATTTATATAACAAGCTCCGTTTTCAGCCAAAATTCCTTGAAACTCTTGTCTTCGAGGGCGATTTTTGTAATCATAATTTATTGGTTTAACACCTTCGGGAGTTTCAATCCAATGGAATTGTTTTTCTCTTACTGCAGAAAAAATAGAATCTGCATCAGAAATTTTCCAAACTTCAAACATTCCGTCAATATATTCAGATTTCAAAAGCGGAGATGTTGCTTGGATTAAGAAGAAATTATCTTCCGGGCTTAATCCTGCTTTTACAATATATTCAATCATTACGCTTTCTGTAGAAGAAGTATCTTGAGCGTTTTGAGGCTCTCTGTCATAGACTTCCAATTTTTCAAAACCAAAGCTTAAAACAACGTCTTTTATTTCTTCGGAATCTGTCGCAATTATAACTTTATCTACACTTTTTGCTTTATTTGCAGCAAGTGCAGTCCAATATACAAGTGGTTTGCCGTTTAATAATTTTATATTTTTTAAAGGTATTGATTTACTGCCACCACGAACAGGAATAAAAGCTATATTCATGAAAACTCCTTTTCTATATCTTTTATTTTATTATAAATATCTTTATTATATGGAGTTTTAATCCCATATCTTTCTCCAAGTTTTATAATTTCACCGGAAAAAATATCTACTTCTGTTTTTCTTTTTG
>CAYSIO010000164.1:0-3985 GCA_964431115.1 uncultured Vampirovibrio sp. | reverse complement strand
CCCCTCACCCGCCCTCTGGGCACCCTCTCCCACAAGGGGCGAGGGTAATAAAAGTTACTTTAGGGAATTTTAAACTATAAAGGTGCATCAAACGATGCACCTCACAAACTGTTTTAGCTCTATATCCTTTTTGATCAGGATTATTTTACACATCTAACCTGACGTTTAGTCGAATTCGACTCATTTCCTTTCATATAAACTCCACCACCGGTATACGATTTCTTAATAACCGCATTATTGTGTGCAGCTGTTGTACCGGGAGCAGCGTGAACCAACCAATAACAAGCTTGGGCTGCAGACACAGAGTCAGCATCCTGAAAATCTTTAAGCGTTCCTTTTTTGTATGCCTGTGCTATTGAATAAAACTCCTGCATCTTCGGCAATCTCATACCTAAATCTTTACATGCCTGATCCGCGTCTTCCCAACTCATTCTTTCATCTAAATCAGCTGGTGCAACTTCTAAAGTGTTAGAAGTACAAAATCCCCAGTCATATCCTGAATAAGAAGTACAATTTATTGCAACTGTAGTTCCGGTTACCTCTTCATATGGTTGTTCAGGATTTGTTGGAGTAGTATAATTCACAGTTGTTAATGTAATTGCTGTTCCGGGAATATTTTCTACGCTATCTAAATTGCCAGCTTCAATCTTGCGCCAGTTTGAACGAGTTTTTAAATACTCATTACCCATAACATCGTTAGGAAAAACTTTTCCGTCAGCTGTTACAACAAACTTAAACATATCAGGAGATTTACAATTACTACCGTAATAGCAATTTTTTCCTTTATCTTTACCATCAATATCTACATAAACATCTGTTCTATATTCACTTTCACTAGCATCTGTTGTAAAAAACATATCAACGCCATTATTAGTAGTAAAAGATGGAGTCTGAGTCTTAGGATCATATTTTTCTGAATTGTACTCGTCCGAGCATCCTCCTTCATTAATTTCAAGTCCTGACGCCAGAGCAAAAGCTTTACAAAGTTTACTTTTTCCGCCAATACTTACATTATTAAACGTAACAGTATCTAGCATAGCTAAAGGATAATCGTGATAAGCGTAATTCCCCTCATTATTTATAATCGGATAAATTTCTCTATTATTAGCTAGGTAATTAATACGCTCATTAAGTAAGTCGTAAGTCTTAAGATAATTAACTTTCGTAGTATCCGGTTTGTATTTGCTTATCAACGGTGCTGATACAGCCGCAATAACTCCGATTACCGTAAGCGTAATTAGTACTTCCGCTAAAGTATAACCTTTTTTTGTTTTCATATAATAACCCTCGTTAATTCACTATTCCAGAATAGCATATATTTAAAAATAGAGCCAGTACTTTATTTTTCTTCTTCAGAATTAAAACGTTTTAACAAAAACACCAAAGGTATAAGAATAAGTATTAATATCGCATAAATTCTATATGCATTCATAAACGCACAAAGTGTCGATTGCTGAATTAACATTCCGTACAACTTACCTTGTGCCATGCCAATTGCAGTTGCTGCATCAGTTCCCATTTGTATAAATTGTGCTGACATATTTGAAACTGCGCCGGAGAAAGCTGCGTTCAAACTGGTCATTCTATCAACCAAATATGATTGATAGATTTGAGAATAGCTTGACACCAAGAAACCTACTGAAGACGTACCTACCGCACAACCTACGTTTTTAATAAGGTTTTGAATACTCGCAGCATTGGTCATTTCTTGCTTACTGACCATGCAATACAAAAGAGTCGTACAAGGAATAATAACAGTCGTTAAACCAAAACCAAGAATAATATTAGGTATTACAACATTGTTAAAAGAAATACTTAAATTTAGACCGGAGAACATTATACATCCTATTGAGAAAGCTACAAGCCCAATATTAGTTTGGGTTCTAAGTCCAAGAGTCTTTAGAGATGCCGTTGTGAAGATTACGGCTAAGACAGAGCCAACACCCATCGGACCAGCCGCCAAACCGCTCAAATAAGAATCATAGCCGAGTAAATTTTGCAAAAACTGAGGTAATATCGCAATTGTACCGTATGCTACAGCAAAAACCATAGTCAAAATAATCGTACCGAAAGTGAAGTTCCAGTTTTTAAATATTTTCAAATCTAATAGAGGATTTTTAGCTTTCAATTCCCACCAAACTAATACTATAAAGGATATCAAACTTGTAATACCAAGTTTCATAATATAAGGTGAATCAAACCAACCGTTCTTCTGACCGTTATCCACCATTACTTGGAAAGTCGCTATCCAAAGTATCAAGAATAACATGCCTAAATAATCAAATTTTGGTGCCACAGCATTTTTTATATAAGGTGGATCTTCAATAAACATTGCAATCATTGTAAAGGCCGCAATACAGAAAGGAACGCTTATAAAAAATACAAAATTCCAAGAAAGATTGGTAGTTAGCCAACCACCTACAATCGGACCAATAATTGGTGCAATTACAATACCGGATGAAAAAATAGCCATTGCCTTAGGTTGTTCTGCTTTGGGGTAACTTTCCAATAGAATTGCTTGTGATAACGGCAATAAACAACCACCGCCTAACCCTTGAAATATTCTGCCAAGAATCATCGTTTCAAAATTTGGCGCAAACCCGCAAACAGTAGCAGAGATTCCAAATAATGCAACACAAAACAAGAAAAAACGCTTACGTCCGAAAACAGAGCTACACCAGTCTGTCGCAGGTAATAAAATACTACAAGCAATTAAGAATATCGTTACAATCCATAAGCTTTCATCATTTGATATTGAAAAGCTACCTGCCATATATTTTAAAGCAACGTTAGCAATAGAAGTATTTAAAACTTCTACAAATGTAGCTAACATAACCGCAACTGTTATTAAAAACAAACTAGCCTTCGGCTTCCATTCCATTTCCATACTTTCGGCTGACATTTTCTCCCCCTTGCAAAAAGTAACATATTATTCTATCGGGAAAAATTTTTAAATTCAAGCAAATTATTTTTTTAGAAGTTTTTATAAAGACATGAAGATATCAAACAGAGTAAAATTACCATTAAAAATATGTCAAGGTACAGTCGAGCAAAGAAAAGAATTAGCCGGAAAAATGCTCGAAAATTTTGTCAGCTTGGTTGAACCTGTAATGCAACAAAACGGAGCTTTACCGTTAAAATCAGTCAAACCTTTGATTAAAAAAGCTTTGCCATACAAGAATATATCTTTTGAAGTTATAAAAAGTCCGGACGAAAACAGCCATTTTATGGTTCATGCTGATGAAAATAATTTTGTTGACAGACTATGTATAGCCTTAAGAACAGATAAAAAAGGAAATATCACGGAAGAAGAGAAAAATGATTTATACCATGAAGCTTGTCACTTCTATGAAAACATTACAAAACCCAAGCTTTATGCACGTTTTTCCAGAGTAGAAGACTACAAGTTAGATAAATTTGAAGAGTTTTATCATCAGAATTTTTACACAACAAAGAAATATAAGCCAAAATTTTTAAATAAAAAATTGGATAAATTTTTAGCAAAATTTGATGATATGGATAAAATAAACTTCTTACAATTCTTAAGAGAAGATTTAGAATCCGAACATAATGCGTATACATTAGCCGAAAAATACGCACCGATGCTAAGCCCTTGCCATGAAAGATTCAGATTTCCTAAAAAGCTTGTCGTTGCGGAAAATTACCTTATCAACCTTTTCAGACAAATAAGAACTAAAAATCAGAAAGGAATCTAGGGCCAAAAACAAACAAAACTTAAAGTTTTGTAAATTTTATATAAAAAACTCCAGAAAACTAACAAAAAAAATATTTACGTATATTATTATATTGGGGTACTTCTATGCAAATTAATGCCATAAATTTATACCAACAATATCAGCTAAACAACAGTAGGACCGCTAAAACTGTGACAAAACCGTTTGAGCCTGTTTTTGTTGAGCCTCAAAAGCAACTCAGCAGAGAGTTTTTTGAAAGTTTTAGAGCTCAAGCAATTTATTCCCCTTCA
>CAYSIO010000163.1:0-3991 GCA_964431115.1 uncultured Vampirovibrio sp. | reverse complement strand
TGCACAATGCAAAAAATAATATCATTGGCAAACAACAATTTATAACTGAAACAAATGCGCAACAAGCTAATTTGATGGCATATTATGCAATTTCAGGAAGACCATTTGATTACCAAAAAACTGTTATTGAATCTTTGCGTAATGTTACATCTGAAGAATTAAAAGCTTGTGCTAATAAATACTTTACGGATGACTTTGTGTTGTCTGTTTTAAAACCATAGTGGGGTAAATATGAATCTCTTAGGAAATACTGTTAAACCATCCGTCCTCGTGATAGGAGTGTTTCACGGAGATGAGCCTCAGGGTGAGTATCTTATCAATGAATATTTGAAACAAAAGGCCGATACAAATATTTTATTTGTGCCACGCTTGAATGCTTGTTCAACCAGAGTTAATAAAAATGGGGTGGATTTGAATCGTAATTTCCCTACCGAAAATTGGGTTTTAGGCTCAAAAGACGAGTATTTTGGCGGTGAATCTCCTGCAAGTGAAGATGAAACAAAATTTATTATAGAAACAGTGGAAAAGTTCTCTCCGAAGTTGATACTTTCTTTACATGCACCTTATAAAGTAGTGAATTATGACGGACCAAAGACTGATGTAATTAATAAAATATCAGAAATAATGCAATATCCGATTGAAGAATCAATCGGATATCCGACTCCCGGTAGTTTTGGGACTTGGGCTGGGATTGAAAGAAAGATTTTGACAATTACTTTAGAATTAGACGAAGAAATTGATGTGAAAGAGCTTGTGCCACAAGTTTTTCAAGTTTTTGAATTATTAGAAGGTGTATAAATGGAAGATATTAAAGAATTAGTTGAGAAGAATGAACTAAAACATATAGCAATAATTATGGACGGAAACCGTCGTTGGGCAAAAGAGAAAGGTTTACCATCTGCCGTAGGTCACAAAAAAGGAGTAGATGCTCTAAAAGCAACGATGCGTGCCTGTGATGATTTTGGGATTAAATATCTTACTGTTTATGCTTTTTCTACGGAAAATTGGAACAGAAAACCGGAAGAAGTTAATTTCTTAATGGATTTATTAGGGCAAACTCTTAAAAATGAGCTTCAGGAAATGCACGAAAATAATGTTGTTCTTTCTTTTATCGGGGATACTACAAAATTATCTGATAAATTACAGGAAATACTTGCTCATGCGGTAGAAACAACTAAAAATAATACTGGTGTTAATCTTCAAATAGCTTTTAATTATGGATCTAGAGCAGAAATAGTGAAGGCGGTTCAGGATATTGTTGATTTAGGGGAGAAAGCGATTACAGAAGAAGTTATTTCAAAATATCTTTATACAAAAAATATTCCGGATCCGGATTTGTTGATTCGAACAGGTGGTGAAATGCGAGTTTCAAACTATCTTCTATGGCAGATTGCATATTCTGAATTTATAGTTGTTCCGGAATTCTGGCCGGAGTTTGATAAAGAAAAGCTTGCGGAATGCGTAAAAGTGTTTAATAATAGAAATCGTCGTTGGGGCAAATAAGGGATATCAAGTGCTAATAGCTTTAATCTCAATATTGGTAGCATACGGACTAAGAAAAGTCGGGGTAAATATTCCGTACTTTGATAATGTTATTTACGCTGCAAAAATGAAGGTTGCAGAGATGAAATCTAATAGACTACAAAAAACTTTAGATAGAACTTTGACTACACTTGGTAAGCCAAATTACAAAAATAACAAAATTACAAAACCTCTTCGTTCATTACAACAGCCTCTAAAAACATTTAGCGGCAAGCTTAAAATTTAAACAGCCAATTCTTGTAAAACTTTTACGGATTTAGTTTTTTTGTTGGTATGAATTCTAATATATTCATCGAGCAGATTAAAACATACTTGGCAGACTTTTTCTGTTGCTTTTCTGTCATAATCGCTTTCATAATTGAAATCAAATTGTAACATTGCTTCTAAAAAGTCTCTTATTTTATGATGCATTTTTAGTTTTACACCCAAATGCTCGTTGCATTCTTCGCAAATTATTCCGCCCATAGTTGAAGAAAAATACATTTCTTCGTCTAAAACGCGCTCTCTGCAACACAAGCAAGTATCTAATTCTACACAGAAGCCCATTATTAAAAGAAGCTTGAGCTGAAATTTTATAACCGCAATAAGTGCGTCTTTTTTATCAATAGCGTCTGAAATTCTGTTCAATGCTTTGTATAAAAGCTCGTAAATTTCCTCTGACGCGGATTCGGAGCCTTCGCCTAAATTAACTACTAATTCAGAAACATAAGACGATAACATAAGCTTATCAATATCTTCTCTTGATTTTTTGAAATTGTTTAGAGTCTGTGCTTGTATAATTGTATCCATAGAGCGTCCTTTGAGTAATTGAAGCGAATTTGCGACAAGCAAATCCATTCTTGCGCCAAGTTTGCTCTTTGGTTTTTTTATACCTTTTGCAACACCCTTGATAAGCCCGTTATCTTTGGAATACATAACGATAATTTTGTCGGCATCGTTGAGGTTATATGATTTTAAGTTAATAGCTTCCGTAACGTAATTATTCATAATAAGCTTTAGTTCCTTGATATACTCCTCTAAACATTTTTTCTAACTCGCTTTTATCGTTAGAGTTTTCTAAAGCTTCTTCTTCTGAAATAAAGCCCTTTTCAACTAAAGAAAGCAATGATAAATTCATTGAAATCATATCGTCAATAGTATTTTCTTTAAGCAGAGCATAAATTGCATCCAGATTGTCTTTGACAATATAATCCTTTATTGTCGGAGTGACAACCATAACTTCGCAAGCAGGGAATCTGCAATCTTTTTCTGCAGAATAAATCAGTTTTTGTGCTATAGTAGCTCTCAATGTTTCTGAAAGCTGTTTTCTTACTAACTGCCTGTTTGATTCTTCAAACATGTTAACAATTCTGTTAATGGTCTGCACGGCATCGTTCGTGTGGAGTGTCGAAAATACCAAGTGACCTGTTTCAGAAGCCTTGAGTGCAGCTTCCATAGTTTCGCGATCTCTGATTTCACCAATGAAGATGACGTCAGGGTCTTGTCTGAGTGCGTATTTTATGCCACTGGCAAATGAATCCGTATCAATTTCAACTTGTCTTTGTGAAATAATACTCTTTTGACAATTAAAAACGTATTCAACCGGATCCTCTACTGTTACTATATGTTTTGCAGAATTTCTGCTTAATTCCTGTATTAAAGAAGCTAAAGTTGTAGACTTACCGCTACCGGTAGGTCCTGTGACCAAAATTATTCCGTTTTGGTGTTTTATTACTTCTTGTAAAATTTCAGGAAGCTTTAATTCTTCAGGACGCGGAATTTTGTAAGGAATATTCCTTATTACGATTCCGGCTTGACCCATTTGGCGGTTATAATTTACCCTAAATCTTGAACAGTTAGGGATTTCGAACATAAAATCCACATCAAAACTTTTGAGAACGGAGTCTTTAATTTTTGTCGGAGCCATTGATACGATTGCTTCCTCTAAGTCTTCTTTAGTAAGAGCCGGCATGTTAATTCGTTTTATGAAACCGTTTTTTCTTATGAACGGAGAATATCCGACTTTTAGGTGCTCATCCGATGCTCCCGTTGCGACAGCACTTTTTAAAAACTGTATTATATTAAATTTTTCACTCATAAAATCCCTTCGGCGAGTAAGCTATATCTCGCTGTGTCTCCTCTAAAAATACAATTTTATCGTAGCATTTTTAGATAAAGATGACAATTTTGTTTACAAAACTAAATATTTAATAATTCTGAAAAGCCCTGATATTATTGACTTTTATTAGAAAATGTATATTTTTGTAACAATTTACCTCAAAAAGCGTTATTAAATTTTTTAATGTGGAATTAAAAAAGTATAGGAAGTATAATGGAAACATTACGGATATGATGTCGACATTAAGAAGAAGCAGAGCAAAATTGAATATAGACAGTGATCAAGGTTTCAGTGACCAAGTGATCAAGAACAACTTCCCTCTCCGTAGGGGGAGGGTAAAGTCTCTTGGTG
>CAYSIO010000162.1:956-4013 GCA_964431115.1 uncultured Vampirovibrio sp. | reverse complement strand
GGATGGAAACATAGCAGCACTAAGATAATCCTTGCGGGTGTCAGATTTCTGAAAAGTAGGTCCTAAATCCTGAATCAAATTTTCTCTATTTCGATAGGTAGTGGTACGGCTTTTTTATTTTTTTACGCAAAAAATATTTTTAGAAGTTTTATCATAGTATGAGCAATAATATGATAACTTTTAAAGCACAATTTATAAAAACTGCCAACATTAAACGCAAAGGTATTGATAGCAAATATCATGATTATCAAGCCAATATTGTGGAATTAAACACAAACTCAAATGCGGATTATATTACTCTCAACAAAACAAATTGTGAATGGGGAAATTGCAAAACGATTTTGCATGACATCGCTAAAATTTTTAATTTTTTACACCTCAAAGAAAGAGAGTCACAACAAGAAAGATTTTTTGCATTAACAAAACAAACAGAAAATTTTGAGAATCTTGACGAAAACAAAATATTAGGCGTTTTGCAAACCAAGAGGCAAAAAGACAACACTCTTGAAATCGAAAATTTCCAAGTCTCACCTGATACAAATTACGATGCAATTTTTAGAAAATATAAGCATACAGGCAAGGCTTTATTGGAATCCATCAAAGAAATATTTGAAAAAGACAATAAAATCGTTTTAGAAGCAGAAAAAAGTGCGATTCCTTTTTATGAAAAATATGGTTTTATAAAAACCGGAGTAAAAAATAAAATGATATTCAGAAGGTAAACTTACTGCCCACCGGTTCTTTTTGCAATAAGCTCATCCTTGCGTTCTAATTTTTCATATAATTGAGAATTAATCTCGCCACCAATAAGAATAAGAAGCGAAGTATAATACAACCACATCATCATTATTGCAAAACCTGCGATTGTACCATATACAAAGTTATATGTATGCAGATTATTAATATAGATTGAGAATCCCCAAGAGCCTAACAACCAAGAAATACAAAAGAAAATAGTTCCAGGAAGAGCACTATGTCTTCTCAATCTTTCATGACCGGTCAAATCCGGTAATATATAATAACTTAGATAAGCTAAAATAAACAACGTTAAAAAGGCAATAGGCCAACGAACAAATAACATAATATTCGCCAAATGCTCAGTCATACCAATATATGTAACCAAGAATTTAATAATAACTTTACCAAAGACAATTAGGGTGATGCTCAAAAATAAGATTAAAGTATGAACAAATACCATTATAAGAGCTAATAAACGCGAATAAAAGAAGTTTCTTGTCTCTTTAACTTTGTATGCTCTATTTAATCCTTTTGCAATAATTGCCATAGTATTTGTTGAAAGAAACAAGGTAATACAAAACCCAATGACAGCAATTATTCCGCTTTTTGAATAGAAAAATATCTCATTCAAAACAGTATGAATGACATTCATCGCATCTGACGGTACAATATTTTGCATAAATATTAAAATCGGATTCATAAACGAATGTTTTCCAATCCAACCAAACAAAGCTGTTAAGAACAACATAAACGGACAAATACCTATACAAAGCATAAATCCCATTTCTGATGCCATGCCAAAAAAGTCATGTTCAACTACAGACTGAATAATATTTTTTATTGTTTTAATATTATTTCTAAAAGTAACCCTTATATTCACAACCTAATCTCTTTCAATATCTTTTCAACAGAATCTTTTATAGAAGCTTTTATTGTACAGCCCGCAGCATAAGTATGTCCACCACCGCCAAATTGTTCGCATATTTTAGCCACATCCAACTTTTTACTTCTCATTGAAACTTTAGTCAGTTTCGATTCTACTTCTTTTAAAACAAATGCTACTTCAGTAGAATCAATAGCTCTTAAAGTTTCTGCGATTCCATCAGTATAATCATCTCCTGCTGAGAATTTTTCCAAATCTTTTTTATACACGGTTGTGTACACTACCTTATTATCATTCAAAAACTCAGCTTTGTTAACACAATAGTTTTGGAACATTACCAAATTCTTTGTCTTACTTTCATAACATAATTTATAAAGCTTATTTGGATTTGCCCCCTTTTCCACCAAGTCAGCTGCAGCTCTTAATGAATTTGGAGAAGTGTTCTCAAACCTAAAATTGCCGGTGTCTGTCATTATTGCAGTATAAAGACAAATAGCAGCGTCCTCTGTTATTTCCCAACCCTGTTTTTTGAAATAATTATATAAGACCTCACCGCAAGAACTTGCTTCAGGTTCAACTATATTGTAATCCCCATACATAGGATTAGTTTTGTGGTGATCAATATTTACTCTACATTTTCCCCTGTCGAAAAAGATTTTTGCTTCTCTCACTCTGTCAATTGCAGCAACATCTAATGTTATAACTAAATCGTAGACCAACGACTGATCAAAATATCTTTGAGCTAAATCTACATTTGGTAAAAATTTATAGTTAAAAGGAATATTTGAAACAACACTCATATCAGCTTTTTTCTTAAAGCGCTTTACTATCATCGCATACATCGCGCACATTGAACCCAACGTATCACCGTCCGGATTTACATGGCTTAATAAAAGTATCTTTTTCGCACTCTTTATGATATCATCTAAATTACATTCCATTCTTACAACATAACACAAAGGGATTAAATGGGCAAAGTTCTCTATACAGATTTTGAAGGAGTAGATGACGTCATTTCATCAATGATGGATAATCCTCAGCTTAAAAAAGCTCTTACCAGAACCAACATGTACAAATTCTGGGATAGCATTTTGCCTGAAAAATTTAAGGGTAAATCTCGTCCTTATGGAATGTTACCGGGTGGAACTATGACAGTTGCTTGTCAAAACCCAGTTGTAGCTCAAGAATTAAGTTTACACAAAATTATGTTAATAAAGAAGTTTGAACCGTATGCAAAAAGTTTAAAAATGCGTGTAATAGACTTAAAATTTGACCCAAAACGTTGGGATTCCGTCAAGTAAGCTTTCGCTTCCACAACAAACCAACTTTGAATACAACATTTTATGTATTTTGTTGTGTTTTAGAATATCTTATTCGGCACTTTTTTGTGCCGGCAAAAAAGTGCCACAAAAAACCTCGTGAGCTGTATCTTCGTT
>CAYSIO010000162.1:0-946 GCA_964431115.1 uncultured Vampirovibrio sp. | reverse complement strand
TAATGAGCAAAGCGAAATTAGAAATTCAAGAGAGGGTTTTGTTTTTTTTATTACTTTTAATTTATATATTTCTTTTTCTTAAATTCTTTGGTTACTTTCTTGTGCCGACAAGAAAGTAACCAAAGAAGCTCGTGAGCTGTATCTTCGTTCGCTATTCAATTGTAACGTTCGACCAGAGCGACTGAACTCGGACCTTTAGTCCTCAAACAGCAGTCGCTTTGTAGTTGTCTCTCTAACATTGAATGCTCACTACGATAGGCTCACAATTCAAGCAAGGCCGAGCTTTGTTTGAAGCACGAAGTGCAAGTTTGCGAGGCAAAAAAGATTCGGCGGGATAAAATATATCCCGCCGAACACAGCCATTCAGCCTGAACGCCCGAAGGGCGTAGGAAAACAGCAAGGGTTTTCTTTTTCTTTGGGTGCGTTTCTTTTTCTTTTGTTTGCAGTGTAAAAGAAAAAGAAATGCACAAAACAAAAACAATATTTATACCACAACAAAATACATATTTGGTTGTGGTTCTTTCCCCAACTTGGCTATTGTTTACTAATTAATGATATTAATTTATGTTTGTGTTAATATATACTCAATTGGAGAGGATATGTAATGATTAATTTTTTATTAAAAATGTTGGGGGATCCTAACGAAAAAAAAGTAAAAAAAATATTAGGTGTTATTGACCATATAAATTCATTAGAACCTGAGTTTGAAAAGCTTTCAGACGAACAACTAAAAGCGAAGACAGAAGAATTCAAAGCAATCTTAGCTAAAAGACCTACTTCTGATAACCCGAAAGCTGATAGAATTTTAGAAAAAGAAGCTTTAGATAAAATTCTTCCGGAAGCTTTTGCAACAGTGCGTGAAGCAGGAAAACGTGTTTTAAACATGCGTCACTTTGATGTTCAATTAATTGGTGCTTATTTCTTACACAATGGACATATTGCAGAA
>CAYSIO010000161.1:0-4030 GCA_964431115.1 uncultured Vampirovibrio sp. | reverse complement strand
GCAATATTATCTGGCAAGTTAATATTTGAACCAACTTGCAGAGAATAAAACTCTACGTCTTTAATGTCAAAAAGTGGCTTTAGCGTTTCAAAATCAATATCACGAGCACTTTCTTTAAGTTTTTCATTACCTTTGAATGCAAATCCGACTTTAAAACCTTTGTGAGCTTCTATGTTAGGAAGTGTTAAATACCCGTCTTTATAAGGCAGTTCTTCTGAGTCAAAGTCCAAATATAAAGGTAAATCCATCGCAGATGTGCTCGAAATGAGCGTTAGAGAAGCTTACGAGTTTTTTGAAAACATTCCTCAGATTGCAAATAAGCTAAAAACTCTTGTCGATGTCGGTTTGGATTATATTAAATTAGGTCAGAGCGCAACAACACTTTCAGGCGGTGAAGCTCAAAGAATTAAATTAGCATCCGAGCTAAATAAACGTGCAACCGGCAAAACTCTTTATCTACTTGATGAGCCGTCTGTTGGTTTGCATTGGCATGATTTAGATAAATTAATTAAAATTATTCAACAACTCGCTGATAATGGTAATACTATTTTGATTATTGAGCATAATTTAGATTTAATAAAAGTTGCTGATTATGTAATCGATTTAGGTCCGGAGGGCGGTGATTTTGGTGGAGAAGTTATTGCGTGCGGAACACCGGAAGAGATTTCAAAAATACCTGAATCATATACAGGGCAATATTTAAATCCGCTTTTCAAATAAATGTAAATTTTTGTTAATATTAACAAAAATTTTAGCAAATTTTAACGGCAATTATACTTAATATATATGTGTAGTATTCTAGGAGGTTTTAATATGTCGATTGATTCATTAGCTTTTAAAGGTGTTTACAAAGTAACTTTGCCGAATGTTAAAGAAGCGAAAAACGAACAAGAAAAAGCAGCGTACACCGATGCAGTTATAAATACGGTTGTTATGGGTGCAAATGCAAGTGTTTCTGAACCAAAATTTGATAAAGATTCAAAGAGTATCTATTTCAAAATCAACGATAAAAATGATGCTAAATTTGAAGAAGGTTTTACCCGAATAATGGATGATTGCAACAAAAGATTTAATATAGATATGGCTAATAAAGCTTATATCCAAAAAGTAAGCGAAGACGAATATAATAAGCTGCCTTCGGATTTACAACAATAAAATTTAGAAAGTACGCGTTAAGCGTACTTTTTTTATTATAAAAATTCTTAGCTAATAATATGCTATAATATTCATTATGAATGACATTCTGCAAGAGACAATTAAACTTGTACCGGAACAACCGGGATGTTACCTCTACTATAATAAAGAGGGTGAAATTATTTACGTCGGCAAAGCTAAAAACCTTAAAAGAAGGGTTTATAGTTATTTTCACAAACAACACGATAGCGCAAAAACTACTGTTCTTGTTTCTCAAATAGAAAAATTAGAATACATTATTACAGATTCAGAAGCCGAATCTTTGATTTTAGAATCACATTTAATCAAACAGCATAAGCCAAAATACAATATTCTTCTGAAAGACGACAAAAAATATCCGTACTTCTTGATTACTGATGAAGATTTTCCTCGTATTCAGGTTGTGCGCAAAAAGAACTTAAACCCGGATAAAGGTCGTTTTTACGGACCTTACACGGATTTGGGCGCAATGTATGCTACTTTGGATTTTTTGAAAAAATTGTTTCCTCTAAAACAATGCAAACAGCCAAAATTTTCTAATCGTCCTTGCCTGTATTATCACATAGGAAAGTGTCTTGCTCCTTGTCAGGGAAAAGTTACACCTGAAGAGTATCAAAAGCTCATTAGACAAGTAGAATTATTCTTGAGCGGCAAACAATCGGAATTATTAAAACAAATTCAAGCACAAATGCAAAAATACGCTGAAGCTGAACAGTTTGAAAAAGCTGCGAAAATGCGTGATAGCTATTTGGATTTGCAAAAAACTCTTGAACGACAAAAGGTTGTATACGAAAACACCAAACTCAACGAAGATATTATTGCATATCTTTATGAAGACGGGATTCTTGCAATCGTCATTATGATGATTCGAGAAGGTCGTTTAATCGATAAAAAAGATTTTACATATTTTGTTGATAATATTGATAAAACAGAGTATTTTGAAACTTTCTTTAGGGATTATTATACAAACTTAAAACTTGAATTCCCTGATAAAATCGTTTCAAAAGACTTAGCAGAAATCGGGCAAAAAGAGCTTTATGAAGATTGGCTAAAAATATTATCAGGGAAAAAGGTTGGGATAAATTATGCCTCAAGAGGAAAGTATAATGAGCTTTATGAGCTTGCACTTAAAAATGCAACACATCTTTTAGAAAACGCAAAACTTAAAAAAATGGCAGAAATTAGAGATGACTTTAACGAAGTTGGTTCTTATTTAGCTGAAAAATTAAAACTCCAAAACTTTCCAAACAGGATTGAATGTTATGATATTTCGCATATTCAAGGTACAAATACAGTTGCATCAATGGTTGTATTTCAAAACGGACTTCCTAAAAAAACAGCTTATCGCAAGTTTAAAATCAAGTCTACAGAAGGAAAGCCCGATGACTTTATGTCTATGAAAGAAGTCTTAACCCGAAGATTAAACAAACTTGGTCAGCCAAAATGGGAAAAACCGGATTTAATAATAATTGACGGCGGAAAAGGTCAATTATCAAGCGTTATGCAAATTGTTCAAGAATTCGGAATCGATGATATTGATTTTGTATCACTTGCAAAACGCGAAGAAGAAGTTTTTTTACCAAATCAGTCAAAATCAATATTGCTTCCTCGAGAAAGCAATGCTTTATATTTATTCCAAAGAATAAGAGACGAAGCTCACCGCTTCGCAATAACATTCCACAGAGATTTACGTTCTAAAGCTCTAAAGAAATAAATGCTACCGAAAATTATGCTAAATAGTTAATTTTATTTTGACTTGCAGTTTCGTTTTCGACCGGCTCTGTCGGTTGTTGAGAAGTATGCATTTGTTGTGCATGAGGTTCTTGTCTAAAAGTTTCCGTTAAAAGATTAGCAACTCTACGCACTTGTTCTCTTCTAATATCTTCTCTTGATTGTCTGATAGCTTGTTGTTCAAGACCTCTGAAGGTTGAAATTGTCATGCAATCCATTAAATCACATCCCTTTTCTTTCTAAGAGATTAAACTCTCTTCTACCATAATTTTATTATACATATTTTTTAAAAATAGACAAGTAGTGTACAAATAACAATTAATAAAAATTTAAAAAACTTTACATTGGACGAATAGCTTTTTTCATGATATAATTTTAAAACTGGGATAAATTGAACAATTATCAGACTTGAATATATAAGAAAAGGAAATAATAACAATGGCAGAAACTACAATAAATAGTAAATCTTCTGCATGCGATTTTGTGGGCGGAAAATGGCAAACAGAAATCAATGTAAGAGATTTTATACAAAAGAATTACACGCCATATTACGGTGATTCACGTTTCTTAGCAGAACCTACAGAGGCAACTCTTAAGCTTTGGGATGAATGCTGTGAATTATTTAAAAAAGAACGTGAAAACGGCGGTGTGCTTGATTTGGATACAAAAGTTGTATCTTCAATTACTTCGCATGGCGCAGGTTATATTGATAAAGAATTGGAAACTATTGTAGGGCTTCAAACAGATGCACCTCTGAAACGTTCATTGCAACCTTTCGGCGGAATAAGAATGGCTGAGACTTCTTGCTCATCATATGGTTATGAAGTTGATTCAAGCGTTTCTGAGATCTTTACAAAATACAGAAAAACACACAATCAAGGTGTTTTTGATGTATACACACCTGAAATGAAAGCTGCAAGACACTCCGCTATTATTACAGGCCTTCCTGATGCATATGGCAGAGGTCGTATTATTGGTGACTACAGACGTGTAGCTTTATATGGTATTGATAGACTTATTGAAGATAAAAAAGCTCAGTTCAAATCTCTTGAAGGCGAAATGACACCTGACAGAATCCAACTAAGAGAAGAAATTACTGAACAAATCAGAGCTCTTAAAGAGATGA
>CAYSIO010000160.1:0-4030 GCA_964431115.1 uncultured Vampirovibrio sp. | reverse complement strand
CTACACTTATTCTTTCTAATAGAATAAACCGTGAATTTAAAATCTTTTGCTAGTTGAGTTTGCGGAAAAACTGTCGTTTTTCTCGCAAACTCTGGGGAACGGTTTCGAGTCAGGCTACGTGCTATCCCGCACCTAGCCTAACTCTCACACACCTAAGGTCGGATTTGAAAAAGTTCGAAAAATTGTCATTTTTCGACTTTTTCCGCATCCTCAGTTTGTTAAGAAAATTTTACAAAATCCACCTTAAAAAACACCCAATTACCTAATAGAATTTCTGCGTTCAGCCAATTGTTTTTGCAGACAAACCTGCGAAATATAATCTCTGTCAGACTCGGATATTTTAGTGAATGTAAAAGAAAGCTTATAGCCTTCGTCAAGCTTCTCTGTTCTTACATATCTTACTCTGGATTGTACTAATTTACCGTTTATAGCCATTACAATATCCGCAAAGTTATCTGCAACAGCATTAATCGGCAACAAAATACTTACTCCGTTTGCTGAAATATCAATCGTCTTAGCTTCAAACTCTTTTAATTCATCATCAATCATTATTTTATAAATGCAATTAAAATCAGCTGAAACTCTGAAATATTCCCTGTTTTGCTCAAATTCAACCCCTTTTGGAGTTTCTAATACAATGAATAAATATGGCTCATCATTATCCAACGCTTTAAGAATTGTTTTTGTTTTATACAACCCTTCATTACATACAATACTTAAAACCACTTCTTGCGGGGAATCTATATTTAAATTTTCTTCAAACTTAGCACAAGCCAGAATTTCTCGCTCGTTTATCGTTTTTACCGCAACTTTTTTTGAGCAAGAAGAACCTGAATTATCTTTATATGAAACTTTAGCGTATTTTATCTCTTCCAACTTTAAATTAAACTTCATGGTTCTAATTTTAACACATTATTTGCAGAGTGTACAATTTGAGTTAGTATTAATATTAAGGAGAAGTTTATGAAAGGCATAATTTTTGATTTTAACGGAACACTTTATTGGGACTCCCAACTTCATTACGATGCTTGGAGAGAGTATTCAAAAATGCTTCGCGGAATTGAATTCACCGATGAAGAGATGCGCGATAAAATGTTCGGACATACAAATGAAGACATTATCGAATACGCAATCGGGAAAAAACCAACTAAAGAAATGGTTGAAAAATATGGCAAAGAAAAAGAAGCTCTTTATCGTAAAAGATGCCTTTTAGACCCAGAAAACTTTAAACTTGCACCCGGAGCAATTGAATTTTTAGACTATCTGGTAGAAAACAATATTCCAAGAACAATTGCCACCATGTCAGAGTGGGATAATGTAGAATTCTATATAAAAGAATTTCAACTCGAAAAATGGTTTGATTTAGAAAAAATTGTATACTCAGACGGAACAATTCCAGGCAAACCCGCTCCTGATATCTTTGAAATAGCAGCGAAAAAGATTAATTTAGCTCCTTCACAATGTATTGTAGTAGAAGATGCAATTGCAGGAATAAAATCAGCTCAAAGCGCAGGAATAGGAAAAATTATAGCTATCGCTTCTTTAGAACCTATAGAATTTTATAAAAAAATAGACGCAGTAGACAGTATCATCAAAAATTTTAATGAATTTGACAGAAATTTATTGGAAATACCCGCTCAAGTTTAACAAATCCTATTAAACAGAGAACCTGCAATTCCCATTCCGAATCCAAAACCCAGTCCTTCTGCGAAGTTTCTCGGACCGCCACAGCACCCAGCACCCCAGAAAGGCATCATCATTGGCATTCCAAATCCGCATCCCATCATTGGCGGAAATCTAAAAGGCATACTATAAAATCTTGGTATACAGCACATTATTTTTTCTCCTAATTCCTGTTCCTACTTATGTAAAGTTTTTATTTTAAAAAAAATTGCCTGATTTAGATTCATAATTTACAGAAATTTACAATTCCGCACAAAATGTTAACATTTGTTTTTGCCCTTCATTTCTGCTATGATATAGATATGACAAAGATTTTGTTGATTTGTGAAGATAAAGAAAAAGAAAAAATCATAAGAGAGACCTGTACGTCAGATGAAATTATTACGACGACAGACGAAACTTTCGTTTTCGATGCACTAAACGTCGAAGCCCCTGATATTGTTGTGATTGACGGTGATTTTGACGGTATCGAAATGAAACCGTTATGCAAAAAAATCAAACAATACCCCGTAATCACCCTTATGATACTTGGAGAAAAGAGCCACAATAAAGACGTGACGCACAATGTAAACCTTTTTATTAAAGCTCCGATTGATAAAAAACTACTTTCTGCAACTATCGATTCAAGTCTTAAGACTCGTCAATCATTACTAAAAATGACTCAGGCTAACCAAGAATTGGCTAGAAGCCTTTATCAGCTTAATGTTTTGTACGACACAAGCTCACAACTTGCGGGTTCTTTAGATAAAGATAAGCTCTTAAAGATTATGACAGAAGGAATTGAGAAGTCTTTAAGCTTTGATTTAGCTTGCACACTTATGTTTCGTTCCGAAAGAGAACCTGTGTTATTGATAAATTCATTATACAAGGTCTCCGACAGGCTTTTGGAAGCTTTGAAACTCAGAGCGATTTTAAGCTACAAATCTTTATTAAACGACCCTCCGCTTGATATTAAAATTGGGAATTTAAAAATTGAGAAAAATATAAAACATAATATTAATGAATATGATTTTTCAGTTTTAAGATATGACAATATGTTCGCACCTATAATGCTTAACGACGAATTCTTTGGGTTTACAGAGATTTATCGTGAAAAGCCTTTCTCAACAGAAGACGCAACTTGTTTCCAAACTCTTGTTCAACAAGTCGCTATACCGCTTCAGAGCGCGTCTTTCACTCAAGAATTGAAGGCAACAAACAGAAAATTACAAAAGCTTGAAAGATTGAAATCAGAGTTCATTTCAATCGTTTCACACGAATTAAGAACACCTCTTACGGCAATTAAAAACGCTATGGACATTGTTCTTAGCGGAAAAGCCGGTGATATGACAGAAAATATTGAAAAATTCTGCTCTATGGGAAAACGCAACGCAATAAGGCTTTCAGGCATTGTTAACGATTTGTTGGATATTTCCAAAATCGAAGCAGGAAAAATGGATTTCAAATTTGAATTAACTAATATTGAGCCTGTGATTGAAGGTGTTAAGAACAACTTATCAGAAGTTGCAAAAGAGAAAGAATTAACAATCAAATATACTCCAATAGGCGATTCTGTAGAGGTTTATGCCGATTCAAACAGAATTGAACAAGTACTTACTAATCTTGTCTCAAACGCAATTAAATTCACCCCTAATGCAGGTGAAATCGAAATTACATCCAGAGTTGTTAATGCCAGAGAATTGCAGTATGACCAAAGTTTTGAAGAAGATATTAAAAACTTGAAAGGTAATTATATTCAGGTTTGCGTAGAAGATCACGGTATCGGCATTGAACGCAAGGATTTGAACCACGTATTTGATAAGTTTGCACAAATTGAAAATTCACTTTCTCGTCAGGTTGGTGGCTCGGGTTTGGGCTTACCTATTGCAAGACAGTTGATGGAATCTCATAACGGCGCTATTTGGTGTGATTCAGAGATTAATAAAGGTTCAAAATTCTATTTTGTAATCCCTGTTGCGAATGATAAAAGTAATTTTAATATGATTAAGAAACAACTTATCCAAAAAGCTCGTTCTAGCGGAACTACGGTTGCTGTAATTAAGATTAAATCAACAAACGAAGTTATTGAAAACTTAATGAGAGAAGAAAATCTTCTAAACAAGACTTATATGTCAAACTCTTTGGTTGAGAAAGATGGACAATTAACTTCGTTATCAATGGTTGTTGTAGACGGTGATAAACCTTCTGCAGAATTTTTAAAGAAGAAGATTGAAACACTAACCTCACAAAACAAGACGAAGTACGGGGAATGTGATATAATGTATTCATACGAGATTGAAGGGGATACGCATGAAAAAGATTCTTATAGTAGATGATGAACAGGACATTGTAGAAAGCCTGAAGTTCG
>CAYSIO010000159.1:0-4036 GCA_964431115.1 uncultured Vampirovibrio sp. | reverse complement strand
CTGCGTTTAAATAATCTTGCAACTGCAAATACCAACAAACCGATTAAACCGAATGAAACTAATTTATTAGCTCCTTCTGATACAACATCTTCGTCAATAGAATCTTTTATGCTTGCAACTGTTGAAGAAGCTTTTAATCTATCAAACATTGATGAAGTTTTTGCTTCTTCATAAGTATCTTTATAAATCGGTGCATAGCTTTCAATTGGGTTGTTTAATTTTAAGCTTTGTGTAGATTTTTTAATCGGTGCAACAGGAGCTGAAGCAATCAATGCATCAAAAGTTACAGTAGCTGCTGAAGCATTATCAGCTTGGAAAAAGATTTTAATACCGTTACCTTGAGGTTCTACCATAACAGTATCGACATTAGATACATTATTGTAAATAGTATTTAATGTTTTAGAAGCTCTTATGTCTTTCATTGATAAAGTGATTTTATTTGATGCCTGAACTGTTTTTTTAACATCAACAGCTTTATCTGATACTAAAACAATGTTATATGTATCCTTTACAGGTTCAATTTCAATAGATTGTAACACGTTTTCATCAGCAAACGCTGTTAACGTTGAAAACATCATAGTAAATAACAACAATACTCTTTTCATAAAACTCTCTCTCCCTTGATAATATAGTACATGCTCGGCATGCCCAAGACATCAATCAGGAGATTGAACTTCATATTGACCATCTGGTCTAAGTGTTATATCCGCTTAGATATAAAATCAATTAAGTCAAAGACTTTATAATCGTTGAATGAATAGGCTTTTAACGCAGTCTCACAACCAAGACAAGAGGTTAATACAATTTTAGAATTAGAATTTATTATATTGGTTCTTTTTGACTTAAAAATGTTTCTCATTGTTTTAAATTCTTTTATTTTTGAAATACCATTCAAACCGCAACATTTGTCAAAATCTTCCATCTCAATATATTCCAGATTTTTTGTATTTTTTAACAGCCATTCAATATCTTGAATATTACTTATATTGCAAGGCTTATGATAAGTCACTTTTGCAGATTGCTTCAATGCTAGATTTATATTGTTTTCTCTCAGGTATTCGTAGATATTTTTTACTTTAACAGATTTTAAAATTTCAATATCTGCTTCAGGAGTTTTAGGATCTATCCATTTTAAATAATCTTTTAAAGATTTTTCACAACTTGCGCAAGTTGTAACGACTTCCCTAATTTTATATTTTTTTAGTATTTTTATATAGCTATTTATTGAATTATTGAATTCATTTAGATCTCCGCGAGTAAAATACGGAATTCCGCAGCAATGAAAAAGGGGATTAATAACTTCAATCCCAATTGAATTCATTATTTTAACAACCGCCTTATCGCCTTTTAATTTACTTCCGCAACCACCAAAATATAGCACTTTTTTCTCAAAAGTCTTGGACTTTGTCGGTCTTATAAATGTTCTCACGATTCTGGGAATCAAACCAAATACAAAATATTTTTGGAAAAAAGTTTTCACTTTTTCAAAAGGATGAGAGTTAAAATATTCCGATTTTGCAGCGATTATAACGTCTACTACATTAAGACCGCTGGGACAAAACTTCGCACAAGCTCCGCATTTTAAGCACAAATCCAAATAACGATTTATGACTTTGGACATTTTTAAATCACCCTTGAGAATACCTTTAAGCATCACAAATTGTCCGCGAGATACCGCACAATCATTGCCCGTCACTTTATAAATCGGACATTCGCCTTGACAAATTCCGCATTTGGAGCATTTATGAATTTCTTCTTTAAAATCACTGAGTTGTTTCATAAAAATATTGTAGCATATAAACAAATCATACTAAAAAAGCCGACTGCACTTTGCCGTCGGCTTTTTTATTCATTCATTTATTTATTCGCATCAAGCATTTGTTTTATTCCGTCTACGGAACTCAAAATTCCGGTAGCTTCATAAGGCATATAGACAACTTTATTGTTTTGACCGCTTGTAATTGTCTTCATTGTCTCTAAATATTTCATAGCAATCAAATATTTATCAGGTTGTCCTTTATCAGCTAAAGCATTAATAATTCTTTGTATAGCCTCTTTTTCACCGTCAGCTTCAAGAATTCTGGCTTGAGCTATACCTTCTGCTTTCAAGATATTAGCTTGTTTCTCACCTTCTGCTCTATTAATTGCAGCTTCTTTTTCACCTTCAGCTTTAAGAACAGCAGATTTTTTCAAACCTTCAGCTTCCAAAATAGCTGCACGTCTGTCACGCTCAGCTTTCATTTGTTTTTCCATAGCTGTTTGGATATCGCTAGGTGGAATAATATCTTGCAGCTCAACGCGGTTAACTTTTACACCCCATTTATTAGTTGCATCATCCAAAATCGCACGTAATTCATGGTTAATTTTATCTCTTGAAACCAAAGATTCATCCAAATCAAGTTGACCAACAAGGTTTCTTAAGTTGGTTTGGGTTAATTTTTCAATAGCTTCAGGGAGGTTTTGAATTTCATAAACAGCTGATTTTGGATCAACAATCTGGAAGTACAAAAGAGCGTTAATACTAATAGAAGCATTGTCTTTTGTAATTACGTTTTGACGAGGAAAATCATATACAGCTTCTCTCAAGTCGATTCTGGTTCTTTTTTGAATAATAGAATAAGTAGAGCCGTCAAAGCCTCTTTGGGTAACTTTCCAATCAATTGCACGCGGAGCTTCAATAATCGGAATAATAAAATTAAAGCCTGATTCAAGCACTCTATCAAATTTACCCAGTCTTTCAACAATAACAACCTCTGCTTGTTGAACAATAATAACACCTTTAGCAACAATAATGATTGCTAATACAATTAAAAATAATGTAAACGAAAACATCTAAAACTCTCCTTATATAAAATTTTCTTAATCACTCAGTCACTAAATCACTTAGTCACTTCAGAAACATACATAATTATACTTTCATTACGCAGAATTTTTACTTCGCTACCTTGTGGGATAGTTGAGCCATTTTCACTTCTTGCTTCCCAACGTTCGCCATAAATAGAAATAACCCCAGAATTTCCTGTAATTTCAGCTTCTGTCTTAGCAATTTGTCCAATATATTTACTATTAATTCCGGTCTCTTTAGATTTATTAAAACGGCTCATTATAACAGGACGTAAAAAGACGAAAGAAACAAAAGATAAGACTACAAAAATTATAGCTAAGGTATACGGATTTTTGAAATATAGAGAAAATACAGCCGTTATAAAAGATGCTAATGCAAAATTTAAGAAAAACATGCTAGGCGTAAAAATTTCAAAAATAAGAAACCCTATTCCGCATATAGCTAATAATTGCCATAAAGTCATAACAAACACTCCTAAAATAACCCCTCACCCAAATTTCTGAATTCGCTCTGCTCATTAAGAAATTTTACCCTCTCCCTCAAAGGGCGAGGGTAATAAAATTATTCGCCAATTAATGCATTAATATCAGCAACCATCTCATCAGGATCAAAGCCGTGAACTCTTGCACCTGCTTCAAGGTTCTCAAATCTTGCTGCTGCACAGCCTAAACAACCCATACCATATTTTTGGAATACTTGCACAGCTTCAGGATATTGCTGAACAATTTCCAAAATTCCCATATCTTTAGTTACTTTTCCCATTTCTTTAACCTTTCTTTCAATATTATACTATTATTCCACCGTATTTTGTTATTAAAATTCCTAGCTTTAATTGTCAAATACAGGACAAAATACTAAATTATTTTATTATCTTACTCCTCTCTTGACTTTTGTTTTAATAATCTTAAACAAATTATATCACACAATCAAGAGGTTTAACATATGCAATTCATCAAAAATTTCTTTAACCATGACAAAACAATTATTGGCTTAAGCGGATTAAGAAAAAGGGCTGAATACGTAAAAATAACAGTTCCGGAAAGTTACAAAAAAACTTTTATACAAAATACCGTTCAAAATTATTTGTTATTATAAAAAAAGAAGACAGTTCATAAGAACTGCCTTCCAATCTTGATATTAGTATTATAGACTATTCAACAATTTTGTCTACAACACCAGCACCAACTGTTC
>CAYSIO010000158.1:0-4070 GCA_964431115.1 uncultured Vampirovibrio sp. | reverse complement strand
GCAGTTGCTGCTGCTCCGGCTGAAGCTGCTGCTGATGAAGCTTCTGAAGTAAACGTAATCTTAGCTTCTGTTCCGGCTGATAAGAAAATCGCTGTTCTTAAAGAAGTTAGAGCTATCACTGGTTTAGGCTTAAAAGAAGCTAAAGATCTAGTTGATGGTGCTCCAAAAGCTGTTAAAGAAGGCGTTAAGAAAGAAGAAGCTGACGCTATCAAAAAACAACTTGAAGAAGCTGGCGCTACTGTTGAAATCAAGTAGTTTGACATTTATTTGTTTTATTATAAAACCCGATTTGTTTTTTACAAATCGGGTTTTTAAGTTAATATAAAAAAATAGAGCGCAAATTTATTTTTTATGGGTTTTATAAATAGTATGCAAATATTTTCAATTCAAAATTATTCTAATAATTCATATTCTTTAAAATCAAAATCTCAACCGACATTTGAAAAAGGTGGTAAGACACTTACTTTGGAGTATATTGTGTCAAAACACGAAAAATTAATACCTGAAAGAGTGTTGTTAAAAGCAAAGGAAGTGTTAGCTAAAACTTGGCAAAAAAAGCCTACGCTTATTGATATTCACAAAGAAACGTATGCGCCGTTACTTTCTTGTAATACTTTAGATGAAGCAAAAGCCCTCTTTCCTGAATTTTCGGAAATGGCAGAAAAGGTAGTTTATAAACGTAAATCTCGTTTTGCGAAGGAGTTTAAAGAACGAACAGATGAAAACTTTGCATTAAAGATGCTTCAAGAGTTCTGGGCAAAGTTAAAAACCAAAGAGGAAATAGCACAAGATTTTGGAATGACAAGTCGTACAACATTAGAATGGCCTTTGGAACAAATCGGCTTCGTATCTTATCCGTCTAATTATAAAACGATTTTGAGAGCATCCGACCCTGAAGGCAATAAGATTATTACCGGTAAAACAAAGCTATATAACCAACTTCATCCGGATTTAATGTATGCTCATAATAAAAAAGCCGCACAGGCTTGCAAAACTCCGGAGTATAGGGAGGCACAAAGACAGAGGATGTTGGAATACGATTCAAAACATCCTGAGCGTATTCAGAAAATATCAGAACACAGTACTATAATGTGGCAAGAAGCAGCGGAAGTTCGTAAGGAGATGTCTGAATATATAACGAAGAATGAACCAATAGAAGTGCGTCGCATATTTGCTAAAAAGATTAAAGGTATACCTTTGAGAGCTGCAGAATATAGAATGGTACGCGGTGCTTATAGCCGTTTTTGGGAAGCAAATCCTCAGTTAAGACAAAACTTGTCTGAAGCTTCTTTACGTGCTTCAAAAATAAGAGGCGTAAAAAAATAATAACATTTTTCTCCTTGATAAAAACCTTTTAATAATATATAATTTAATCATATTTGTTTAGAGAGGCTTATATGAAAAGATTATTTAGAGGTTTTACTTTAGCTGAAGTTTTGATTACGCTTGGCATGATTGGTGTTATTGCTTCAATGACACTGCCTGCTTTGACTATTAATGTTCAAAAACAACAAGTAGGTCCTGCTTTAGCAAAAGCTGTTAATACAATACAGACTTCTGCAAAGGTCTTGTTGCAAGATACCGGCACAAGAAATTTGAGAGATGCTTGTTCTCAATTTGACACTGAAGAATTTGTAGATTGTCTGTATGAATCAGGTGTCGGATTGTATAATAAAGAGTCAGCAACAAGAACTTTCTCTAAAAGTGTTGGCGGAGAAGCTATTACTCTTGGTGATTGTGTGATGGGAAATGATGGTATATCATTCTGTCCGTTAACAAAAGATTCTACCGGTAGCACTTCTAATACAAATTTAAATAAACGATATTATGGTGAATTTTACCAATTTTACATTGACACTAACGGACCTAAAAAACCTGATATTATTGGCAAAGACGTTTTCCTTGTTTACTTAGATATGAGCGGTGTTGTATTACCTTATGGCGGTAACGCTTGGAAAGATTATATGAGTAAAACTGATTCTTGGGATACACAATGTAAAAAAACAATAGTTGATGCAGACTATTGTGCCGGCGCAATAGCTGATAATGCTTGGCAAGTAAAATACAATTATTAGTTTATATTAAAAAAGAAAGGCTTTTGTTCAAAAACAAAAGCCTTTCTTTTTTTTATTGTTTAATAGATTCAAAGTTTAATAGTTTAAGCTTGCTTTTTTGTTTATCGTGTTTTGCATCCGGTAGCTCGTAACATTTAATACAGCGAGCTTCATAGGTTTCGTCTCCGCCAATCATAATTAGTGGTGAACTTTTATCCGCAGGCTTACCGTTAATTAATCTTTGGGTTCTTGTGCCGTGATCGCAACCGCATTTCATACAAACTGCATGTAATTTATCAACTTTTGTGGCTATACACATTAGCTTCGGCATGCTACCGAAAGGTTCTGCTTTAAAATCAAGTTCTAATCCTGTTCCGATTACTCTTTTGCCTTCTGACATAAGTTTAGAAATAACTTTCACAATGTTGCTATCAAAGAATTGTAGCTCATCAATAGCGATGATTTCATCTTCTGGTTTAACCACACTCATTATTTGAATTGCGTGTTTTACTTTTATTGCATCTAACCAAAGCCCGTTTCTGGATTTTATGTAATCCCCTTTCTCGCGAGTATCAATTTCCGGTGATATTACTTTAACTTTTTTTCTTGCAATAATACAACGACGAATACGTCTTAATAATTCTTCAGTTTTTCCGCAACTCATAGGTCCGGTTATTAATTCAAAGCTGTAACCTTGCATTATTACTCCCCAAAATATGATAGTTTTCCCCAATAATTTAATTATACTTATAGAAAATATTTTGAAAAGCACTTGTTGATATGTAAACAATTGTAAATGCTTTAAGCAATTTTTGTTATAAAAATGTTTTTCTTTATATAAGAGGATATTTAAATTTATAATGAGGGAAAAGATTATCTCCAGAGATACTGTTGATTATGGTACACAAATAAAGATAAGCGATTTACAAGGTAAAGTTTCTGATAAATTACTAAAGAGAGCTTATGCAATAGACAAGTATCATTCTAAAGGCAAAGATAAAAATGACGGATATTTGTCAACGCAAGAAATAAATTTATTTGTTAAAGATATACAAAATTCCGGTGATGAATTCCGAAATTGTACAGCTGACGAAGTTGTACAAGTTTTTGGTATGGCTCCGGCTGAAAGCAAAAGTAAGTGGTTGAATCCTGATTCTTGGATAGTAAATAATTGTTGGAAAAACAACCCAAATGACAATAAATTTCAAAGTTATCTAAACCCATTATATTCATATACTAAACCAGGTGATCAAGAAATGGCAACACAAAAGTGGATAGATCCTTTATTAACTACATTAGATGCTAATTGGGGAAATGGTACAAATTTCAAACGTTTAAATTCTGTAGCTACTATTGCTAGTGATCAATTTACTAACAGAGAAAAAGCTTATTCATTTGTTGATCCTTCTTTGAGCTGTGCAACAAGCTTTATAAAAGATGAAAAAACCAAAAATACGCTATCTTGGTTGAATCCTGTTGCTAAGGGGGGTAGTTTACTTTTTAGCGATGAAAAAAAGACTGAATAATTGTCAAACTTTTATATTAACAGGTAGCAAGCATGGTGCGTCAGAGGGCGTACCTTTTTTGATTATTTACCGATTCAAAATTCCCAAAAGTGACTTTTGTATACTTGGCTCAAGTCCCCTCTCCGGTGAGGAGGGTTAGGGTGGGGTGAGGGGGCGATTTTTATAATTATAAAGTCCATTAAAAGACCGTTTTCGTCCAGTATGAAATCACAAACTTCCGACCTCAAATCGTCATTCTGAGCTTGACTCAGAATCTATCAATATTAGTCGTCAAGCACCATTCGGGATAGACCCTGAATCAAGTTCAGGGTGACGAACAAGAAAACGCTTCCGACCAAACTGGACAAAAAAATACAATTTTACTGTCTGACATTTCAAAACCAACTGTCCAAAATTCTCAATTTCGCAGTTAAATTCTCGTTTCAAAGTAAATGTTTGCAAGTTCAATAAGTAAGTGGAACACCAAATAAAAAAATAAATATAATAAAAA
>CAYSIO010000157.1:0-4083 GCA_964431115.1 uncultured Vampirovibrio sp. | reverse complement strand
ATTTGCTGCATCTTGCTTTTTTACGCGTATTTTTTACCGGACAGTAGTGCCCTAATGGGGGAGTTAGAAGGGGTACCATTAAAAAGTTTACTCTCCTGCCTTTCAGGCATTTACCTCTCAACAAACTTGACATTTAGTCACCTTTGCTTCGGCAGAGTCCCTCTGGGGAGGAAAACTAATAAATCAGGTTCAACCCGACTTTATTATACTTGTTTAGAAGAAACCTTTTTTGCTAGTTTGTTAGGAAAATTTTACAAATACTTATTCAAAATCAGTTTTTTCAAAGCCTTTGCGTGTACAAAATCAGGTTCTAATTCAATTGCTCTATCTAAATAACTCAAAGCTTCGTTATATTTCTCAACCTTTTTTAGCGCAGCTGCCATTGCATATAAAGCTTGTACGAAATTTGGGTCTAATTCCAAAGACTTCTCTAAATCCGAAATAGCTCTATTCAAATCAGGATTCTCAATATCTTTTCTGGAAAGAAGAATTTTAGCGCGATTATAATATGCATCCGTCATCTTTGGGTTAAATTCTAGCGCTTTTGTATAATCCAAAATCGCATCGTCAAAATTTTCCAAAGCTTGATGTGCAACCGCTCTATAGAAATACGGAATTTCCCAATCTTTTTTCATATCCAAAGACTGATTTATTTTTTCGATAGCATCAGCATATTTCCCGCACTGAATATCATAGATTCCGTTGTCTAAAAAGTCTTTATAATCGTTCATTGTTTTTCTCCTAAGTAAATTGTATAATAAAAACGAATTATCACACTCGTTCTATAAAAAGCAATATTAGAAAAATAAAAAAATGAACACAAAATCTATAAAAATACTGGACTGTACTCTCCGCGACGGTGGATACTTAAATGATTGGGATTTCGGCTCTGACTCAATAGAATCAGTGATTAATAACCTTACACATGCCGGTATTGACTATATTGAATGCGGATTTTTAAAAGAATTTGAGACAAATAAAAACAAAACTTTTTTTAATAGCATAAAAGAGCTCGAAAACATAATTTTACCTAATCAGAACTATACTTTAATGGTTAATTATGGTGAATATGGAATTTCTAATTTCACTCAATGCAAAAATAAAAATATAAAAATTCGCGTTGCATTTAAAAAACATAATCAAACAGAAGCTCTCAAATATATTTCCGAGCTTAAAAATTTAGGTTGGGATGTTTTTGCAAACCCTATGAGCACTAATACTTATTCAAACGAAGAACTTTTTATTCTGATTCGAGAATTAAATAATATTAAACCTCTAGGAGTTTCTATTGTTGATACTTTAGGCAACATGTATGAAAAAGACGTAATTAATATCTTCAATTTTATTGACAAAATCTTGTCACCTGAAATCTGGTTAGGGTTCCATTCGCATAATAGTATGCAACTTTCTTTTGCTAATACAAAAACTCTTTTAAAAATGGATATAAAAAGAACCCTTATAATAGATTCTTGTCTCTACGGAATGGGAAGAGGAGCTGGAAATCTTTGTACAGAACTAATCGCAAAATATTTGAATGATAATTTTAACTGTGATTATAAAATTTTACCACTTTTGAAGACTATTGATAATGACTTAAAACCTATATATAAGCAAGCTGCTTGGGGATATTCCACTCCTTATTATATTGCCGCAATCAACGGTTGTCATCCTAACTATGCGCAAGAGCTGATTAAAAAGAATTGTTCAGACGAAGAAATCGACAGGATTATGAAAAATATTCCTGCCGATAAAAAAACTTCCTATGATAAAAATTATATTGAAAGCCTATTTCTTACCCTTGTCAGCTAACTCGCTATCCATTCTTAAGAATACAGGCTTGATATTCTCTTTATCAATCAAATGACCAACTTTGATGTTATCACAATTTATGTCATCCAATTTTGTATTCAAATCATAAGACAATTGCTCTGCCATAGCCTTTGCAATATTTGGACAATATGGGTAAATCAAAGAAGAAACTACGCACATTACTTCCAGTACTGTAGTAAGTACTTCTCCGCATTTATCCATTTGCCCTTCTTTAGCAAGAGTCCAAGGAGCATTATCTGTTACATATTTATTTGTAACATCAACAAGCTCATTAATTTTTTGTGCAGCTTCTTGAACTTCATAATAATCGAAATGATGTTTAACAGCTTTTACCGTGTCTAAAGCTTTGTCAAATAAATCAGATTTAACTTTGAATTCGGCTTTTACGTCACCTTCAAAGTATTTAACAAGCATTGAAAGGGTTCTGTTCAACAAATTACCCATTGAGTTTGCAAGGTGAGCATTAACTTTTTCTTTAAAATCTTCATCAGAATAGTTTCCGTCTTTACCGCAAGGTGCAGCAGATGCCATATAATAACGCAAAGCATCAGGAATTTCTTGATTAAATGATTCTAAAACACCTGTTGGAGAGATTACGTTACCTAAAGATTTTGACATCTTAGTTTGATCAATCGTAATCCAACCGTGAGCTAATATTTGTTTAGGTAGCGGTAAATCTAAAGCCATTAAGAAAGCCGGCCAGTAAATACTATGGAATTTCAAGATATCTTTACCGATTACCTGAACATTTGCAGGCCAGTATTTATTAAATTTTTCTTCGCTGTCACCATCAGGATTATAACCAAGAGCAGTTATATAGTTTGAAAGCGCGTCAATCCACACGTAGATAACTTGGTCTTCATCACCTAAAACAGGAATCCCCCAAGAAACATTAGATTTAGCACGAGATACAGAAATATCTTCAATGTTTTCAAGCTGATTAATAACTTCGTTTGCTCTAAATGATGGAACAATAAAGTCAGGGTTTGTTTTGATGTGTTTAATAATCGCATCTTTATACTTTGTTAACTTGAAGAAATAGTTTTCTTCACTAACTTCTTCAGGTTTCTTTAAGTGATCAGGACAAAGCCCGTCTTCTGTTAAGTCTTTTTCGCTCAAGAAAGCTTCACAGCCTTGACAATAAAGCCCTGTATAAGAGTGTTTATAGATATCTCCTTGTTTAAGAAGTTTCTCGAATATTTTTTGAACAATTTCTTCGTGTTGAGGGTCTGTTGTTCTGATAAACTGAGAATAATCGATATCAAGCGCTTTCCATCCGTCAACGAATTTTTGCGCATTCATATCACAAAGCTCTTTTGGTGTCATACCTTGAGCTGCAGATGTTTTTTGAATCTTAATACCATGTTCATCCGTACCTGTTAAGAAATAAGTATCCTCACATCTTTGAGTAAAATGTCTGTAAATAACATCCGTAAGAATTTTTTCATAAGCGTGTCCAATGTGTGGTGCGCCGTTTACATAGTCAATAGCTGTTGTAGTATAAAATCTTTCCATTCTCTTAATACCTCTTATATTACCCCTCACCCGTCACTTCGTGCCACCCTCTCCCTCAAGGGGCGAGGGAAAAAGGTTCTATGGGAAAATTATAGCACAAGGGGTAAATATAATAAACTAGTAGTGCCTAAACCGACTCGGAAGACGGTTGAAAAGGGGTAAAATAATAAACCGGTAGTACCTAAACCGACTCGGAAGATGGTTGAAAAAAGGGGAAATGTATTTGGCTTGTAGGTGTGACTACAGGCTTGCAGTCATTCTGAGCGAAGCGAAGAATCCAGAGGAATAAACACTTTCAATCTGCAAGTAATGACTACAAGCTCTTGACTGGGTCCTTCACTACGTTCAGGACGACGTGGAACACTTGTTGATGTAACTACAAGCTTGCAGTCATTCTGGAGGTAAATGTATTTGGCTCTTAGGTGTGACTACAGGCTTGCAGTCATTCTGAGCGGAGCGAAGAATCCAGAGGGGTAAATACTTTCAATCTACAAGTAATAACTACAAACTTAGGACTGGATTGCTTCACTGCGTTCGCAATGACGTACACTCTTGATCACTTGGTCACTGAACTCTTGGTCACTGTTGTAAACTTCCTAAATCACTCTGACCCCTCAGTCACTTAATCACTTCTACTGTCATTCTGAGCGGAGCGAAGAATCTCTATAAACAGTGACCAAGAGCATTCCCCTCTCCTTAGGGAGAGGGCAGGGTGAGGGTTTAGCCCGTAGGGACTTT
>CAYSIO010000156.1:0-4090 GCA_964431115.1 uncultured Vampirovibrio sp. | reverse complement strand
GCGCTGCATTATATTGAACCACAGCTTCATCATATCGTCCAAGCTTGTCCAAAGTTCTTGCATATTTCATTCTTAGCAAACTATCAGTAGGCTTCAAATCCAAAGCCGTTTTATAATAATCAGCAGAACGAGGCTCGTTTCCTAAAAGCTTCATTAAATCAGCAATTTGCACATTAGCATCACCTGCCAAATTTTCGCTCTGGGCTGCCATAGAAAATTCAAAAGCTGCAGCTGAAAAATTACCCATAGCCCTTAGCTCTTCTGCTTTTTTGTAACGAGAGCTTGCGGTCTTATCAAAGCTTGTAACTTTCAAACATTGATTAAGATTTTCATTCGCTGAAGCAATCATACTTGCAGAATTCTGCACAGACTGTTCCTTCGTCGGAAACATTTTTAAATAAAACAAAGCGCTTCTAAAATCATTAGCGGATTTGTCGTAGTTTTTCTCTTGATTAGCGTAATAAGTTGCACGAGCAAGATATGAATTAATTAATCCGATTCTTGCGGAATTATCCATGAAGTTTATTCTCAAGGATTTTCTAAATTCTACGATTGCAGATGAATATTGGCCTTGAGTCAAATAGTCCTGCGCAGCGTCATAATGCTGAGCAAAAGCACCCGAAGGTGCAGAAAAAACCGCTTGGTCAAAACCAACCGACAATACTGCTAAACAAACGAACGCTAACACCTTTCTTCTCATAGCAATATTTTACTACAAGATTAAAAAAATATACACAGTAAAAACGGAATGCCACATGGGCTAAAGTGTTAACTTTTGTAAAACTTTTTTTAAGGCATGTGTCATGATTTTGGAATTTGATGTAGCATGCCATGTATCAACTATCCCCAAATCTCCTCCCAAAAATATTAGAGAAAATACTTATACTGACTTCAAAGAAAGTCAGTTTTTTTTGTTTATCATCGCCACTCCGTGCTTGAGACGGGGTCGCATAAGCTTATAGTGAACCTTATTTATCTATGCGATCGCGCCTCAAGTGCGCGATGACGAACAAGCCGGCAAATACACATCCAACGTCACTCAGAGCCCTTTAGGGCGATGAGTCTCTATAACTGTTTCTGCTTTTCATAATAAATTATTTAAAGCCCCTACGGGATGAACCCTCACCCTGCCCTCTCCATAAGGAGAGGGGAAAAATAACTTATCGTCAGCCCGTACTTGATACGGGCTCGCAAGGGTAAACAAGCTAAACCGCCAAACCCTGCGATACTTCGCTATCGCTCAACATGACGGGATGGCTTAATCTCTTTTACACTTAACCTAATAATTCAGTAAGTAAGGTTGCATTTTCTTCTGCTTTTAAGTTGTTTGATATTTTATTACGTTTAATATACACACGCAAAGCTTCTCTAATTAATTCGCTTCGGGTTCTTTGTTCGGAGTTAGCAATACTATCTACTTTGTTTAAAAAATCATTAGACATTGAAATTAATACTCTAGCCATATTTCCTCCTAATCAACAACAAGTCTATTATAACATATCAAGAGATTATTACAAGAGTATATCATTCTTATATTGCTAAACCATAACTAAAAACAGCTATCATGCTCAAACTCCATGTTAGCATGGGTTTTGGCATGTTAAGAAATGTAAACAGTATAACAGCTGAAAAGGCAATTTTTTAAGATGTATAAACTTTATATATATAACGAGAACTATTAAGAGGATAAAATTATGTGGAACTTTTCTGCAATGAACTACGATATGGTAAGCCCGAATACTTGGAACAGTATGAACCTTCACATGAATCAATTATATGATCATAGCATCGCTTTTCCAAACACATTTTCATATCCTAGCTGCAATTATAACAATTTCTACCCATATATGAATTCATACGCAAGCGTTCCTATGCTTGATCCAAGATACACCGTTGCTCAAATGACTTGGGGCACACCGGCTTGGGGTGGAATTTCTGACACGCTTGGTTGGGGCGGGGTAAACTTCGGCGGCGGCAGAAGCAATGGCAGCAGCAGCGTAAGCAGTGACGATCCAAAAGAAGAAGAATACAGAATTAAATACAACAAACTTTATAACTTAATAAAACAGCTTAAAGAATATGAAGATTTAGATGAAACTGAAACAGCTAAGCTCAGAACAGCTACAAATACCTCAAGCGGTACTTGGGAAGAAAAATACAACAAATTAAATAAAGTATACAAAGAAGTAAAAGAATCTCTTGGTGAAGAAAACTTCAAAGAATTCATTAAAGAAACTAAACTTAAAATCTCTACAGATGAAAACGGAAACGAAAAAAGCGACAGCGCATCATTCAATGAAGCTTTGACCGCTGCAGGATACGAGTTCTCTGATACTGAAATTGATACAAAGGTCAGCAAAGTATTTGACAGTATTAAGATTTTAAAAAGTAATACCGGCTCAGCAACTGAAGCTGAAGGAATTGTAGGTTTATATCAATTCGAATCTAAAGATATTCTTGATTTCATAAGCAGTTGGAACACTAATAATGCAGGCGAAGTCGGCTCAGAACGAATAATTACACATATCAGCAGTAATTTACCGGAAGATTCCGATTTAAAAGATACTGTGATTAAACACATAGCCTCTCCAATAGTTAATGCTTTAATAGACAAATCTAGAAGCTTTAACAAGAAAATCTTAGATGAGGCTTCTTATCAAAAACTTGAAGATGCAAGAAAAGAGCTTCGAGAAGAACTTACTAGCAGTATCAATAACAAGGAAATTAGCTCAGGATTATCAGATGCTTTTGATAAGCTATACGTACTCACAAGAAAAGCAGCAATGGCTGAGTTGAGATACAATGCTACTAAGAGTTACAGTAGCGTGGACGAAGAATTCTTCAATAACGAGCTATTTGTTTCTGACGTGAACGATGATTTAGAAAAAGAAGGCTTTGATCTTGATGACACTGATATGGGATTAAGACAAAACAGAAACGACGCAGAAGAAGGCCCAGATGCAGAAGATCCAGCTGCTCCAAATGGTTCTGGAGACACAAAGAAGCCAAAAGAAACTAAAAAGCAAGATGATGCAAAAGCTAATGGGCTGTATTTAGCAAAAACTCTACCGGGAAACACTGAAAGCTATCAACATACAGAAATAAATAATCATCTGTCAAAACTTGACGGAAATAATATTATGGCTTTTCTTGACGGATATTATGAAGACGGCAAGATGAAGGGTAAGACCGAAGGTCTAATTGAAAGACTTGACGACGAATATGACTCCGGCACTATAACAATGACTAATAAAAAGAAGATTATTACATCAATATTAGCAGTTGCAAAAAGTAAAGGACTTCAAAATAATGAGCACTACTTAGCACTTAATGATTTGGTAAATAAAAAATACAAAAGCACTACAGAAAAAACTTTTAATCATGGTGGCTGGAACAGATTCTGGAACGGAGAAAGCTTAGGACAACTCGGTGCTGGAGTTGTAGCCGGAGCTGGTGCCGGATATGCTACTGCATGCGCTTGTAGCGGTCCTGTCGGTTGGATTGTTGGAGCTGCTAGCGTTATCGGTGGTGTCCTTTATTCTGTATTTGATCCGAGAACCGATAATGAAGTAATAGATGAACATTTAGAAGCATTATATGACGAAATAAAATCCCTAGAGTAAAGCGCATAGATAAAGTAAGTTAGGTAAATTAATGTAAGATAAAAAGAGTCGGTTTCCCGACTCTTTTGGTTTTTTAAGATTGTTATCGGGACAAATTTGTGAAGAGAAATTACGTCACTCAGAGCCCGTAAATGGTGGATTTCCGACAAAATGTATTGTATCGAACCCTCTCCCCAACCCTCTCCGCAGGAGAGGGGGAATATGAACGAGCTTGACACGGTATCGCATAAGCTTTGCACAGTATCAACAAGTGTGCCATGTCGTCCTGAGTGTAACGAAGGACCCAGTCAAGAACTTGTAGTTATTGCTTGCAGGCTTCCTCCTCTGGATTCTTCGCATTCGCTCAGAATGACTGCAAGCTTGTAGTCACACCTACAAGCCCAATACATTTACCCCTCGCAATGACAGTAAGCTTGTAGTCACAACGCCAAGTGTGCCACGTCGTCCTGAGTGTAACGAAGGACCCA
>CAYSIO010000155.1:0-4118 GCA_964431115.1 uncultured Vampirovibrio sp. | reverse complement strand
TCGTCACTCAGAGTTTGACACAACATCAACAAGTGTGCCACGTCATTGCGAACGCAGTGAAGCAATCCATTCAAGAGCTTGTAGTTATTACTTGCAGGCTGAAAGTATTTATTCCTATGGATTTTTCGCTTCGCTCAGAATGACTGCAATCCAGTAGTTACATCAATAAGTGTGCTACGTCGTCCTGAACGTAGTGAAGGACCCAGTCAAGAGCTTGTAGCTATTACTTGCAGGCTGAAAGTATTTACCTCTCTGGATTGCCACGTCGCTACGCTCCTCGCAATGACGACAAGCTTGTAGTCACAACAACAAGTGCGCCGCGTCGTCCTGAACGTAGTGAAGGACCCAGTCAAAATGCTTGTAGCCTTACTTCTAGTTTCTCTGGATTCTTCGCATTCGCTCAGAATGACGGCAAACTTGTAGTTACAACGCCAAGCCCAATACCTTTACCCCTAAAAATGTCTTACTGTTGGATTAAGCAACATATCAGCAAGCTTATCTGAGCCTGAGAACTCTCTTTTTCTCAATTTTTCGGACGCAAATTCTTTGTTATAAGCAACAAACTTATGTTCAAACAGACATTTACCGTTGCTGATTGTCAGTTTTAGATAGCAAGATTTTGGCTCGGCAGTAAACGGTCTTCCTATGCTTCCTACGTTTACAACTGTTTTCTTTTTGGAAGTTTGGAATCCGCAAGGTAAATGTGTATGTCCGCAAAGTACAACATCAGCATCTACGTTTTCTAACATTGCTTCTACTTCACTCATAGAAGTATCAGGAAGTATATCTTCATTGTTCTTTCTGGGAGAACCATGAACTAAAAGAATCTTTACCCCTTCTTCTTCTATCTGCAATTGTATTGGCAAGTTCTTCAAAAAATCTTTATGCACTGAATTTAATATTTCCGTATCATTTTTTAATGCTTCTGCCATTATAGGAGCTTTGCTTTTTATAAATTCAAATAATTCGTTATTAAAATCTGCAATCATTAAATCTGTATTACCCTGAATCATTTTGAATCTTGAATCAAATTGTTTTTGGAAAAACCAATCCAACGTAGCTGCAGGCTCCGGTCCTGCCATTGCGTAATCTCCGAGCACAAAAATCTTTTCACAGCCTTCTTGTTCAATATCTGCCATAACAGCTTCTAAAGCATCTAAGTTTCCATGAATATCTGAGATTACAGCAATTTTCATAAATATATTCTCCTTTTAGTGATATAATTAATTCTATGATAAACAGAAGAAAATCTAAACAAATTTCAATCGGAAATGTAAAAATTGGCGGAGATGCGCCAATAAGTGTTCAATCTATGTGTAATACTGACACAAGAGATGTTATAAAAACATTAGACCAAATACAAGAGCTTGCATCAGCAGGTTGTGAAATAGCCAGATTAGCAGTGCTTAATAAAGATGCCGCAGCTGCAATCAAAGATATTGTTGCAAAATCTCCGATTCCTTTGGTTGCGGATATTCATTTTGATTATCGTTTAGCTCTGCAATGTATTGAAAATGGTATTCATGCCCTAAGAATCAATCCGGGAAATATCGGTAAGCGCGAACACACCGTAAAAGTCGTAGAATCTGCAAAAGCACATGGAGTCCCGATTCGTATCGGAATTAATGCAGGTTCTCTGGAAAAAGAATTCGCAGAACTGGATTTACCGCTTCATGAAAAAATGATAAAAAGTGCTATGCGTCATATTGAGATTCTTGAAGATTTAAACTTTTACGACATAAAACTCTCTTTAAAATCTTCCGATGTAATGACTACAATTAAAGCTTACGAGGAAGTTTCAAAAATAATTGACTATCCTTTGCATTTGGGAGTGACTGAAGCCGGAACTTTAAAAATGGGATTAATTAAATCATCAATCGGGCTCGGAACTCTTTTGAGTCAAGGTATTGGGGATACGATAAGAGTTTCACTTACTGAAAATCCGGTAGAAGAAGTAGAAGCAGGTTTTGGTATTCTAAAATCTTTAGATCTAAGAAATCGCGGAATCAATTTTATTTCTTGCCCGACTTGCGGAAGAACACAAATAGATTTAATCGGATTGGCTAAGAAAGTAGAAGAACGGTTCAAAAATTTTGATTTACCTATTACAATCGCAGTTATGGGTTGTCCGGTAAATGGTCCGGGCGAAGCTAAACACGCTGACTTTGGAATAGCAGGAGCAATAAAAGAAGGTTATATTTTCAAAAAGGGAGAAATTATAGCACGAGTTCCTGAATCAGACTTGATTAATTCATTAGAAAATATTATAATGGAATCGTACAGTTTAGATAAGTAAGAATGGGTGTTATGAAAAGAAATTTATTATTAGCAATGGCATTAATGGCATTTATTACACTTCCTTCAATGGCAGCAATGACTGTTGAGGAATCAACTGATGCAGAATATGTAATCAATTCAGGATATTCTCAAGCTGTAGCAGAGGATATTTTTATGATGAAAAACAGAGCAACAGGTCAACCAATAGAACCTTTGTATGAAAAATCTCAAAACGTTTTTGTAAAAGCTTGGAAAAAACTATATTCATATGTAGATCCGGGACAAGAAACTTACGATAGACTTCATCACGATATCAAACAAAGCCCGTCTTTTTCAGATCTATAATTCATAAAGTTTAACAAAGAGACGCAAGCATTTGCTTGCGTCTCTTTGTTGTAATATAATATTTCTATGACAATGAAAAGATTTAGATTTTTAACTTCAGGCGAAAGTCACGGAAAGTGTTTAAATGCGATAATAGAAGGAGTTCCTGCAGGTATTAGAATAAAGCAGGATATAATTAATGAGGATTTGGCAAAACGTCAAATCGGTTATGGTCGTGGCGGAAGAATGAAAATCGAAAAAGATACCGTAGAAATAAAATCCGGAGTCAGATTCGGTAAAACTACCGGTGCACCGATTTGCCTTGAAATTAAAAACAAAGATTTTTCTAACTGGGAAGATGCAATGTCCACAATCGGATATGACTATCCAACAGAAGACATGTTACGCAAAATAGAGCAGGTTTCTTTTACAAAAGTTCGTCCGGGACATGCTGATTTTGCAGGTGCAAAAAAATATAATCATGCTGATTTAAGAGATGTTTTGGAACGTTCAAGCGCGAGAAAAACAGCAATTGAAGTCGCAGTAGGATCTATTGCAAAACAAATATTAAAAGAATTTGGAATTATTGGCTTTTCTCATGTTGTGCAAATCGGAAATGTTAAGTTAGATTTTTATCCAAAAACTTATACTTTAATAAAAGAAAAGTCAGAAAAATCTGATGTTATGTGTGCTGATGATTTGACTGCGGATAGAATGCGCAATGCCATTGACAATGCTGCCGCTGAAGGCGATACTTTAGGTGGCAAGTTTGAAGTTATTTTTGGGAACTTACCGATAGGGTTAGGATCTTATGTGCATTGGGATCAGACTCTCGACGGACGTTTAGCACAAGCTGTAATGAGTATACCTGCAGTAAAAGCTGTGGAAGTAGGAGCCGGTGTCGATGCCGCGAATTTAAGGGGTTCGCAAATGCACGATGAGCTTTTTGTCAATAAGAGCAAAGAAGTTTACCGCCAAACCAACAATGCCGGAGGTATTGAGGGTGGTATGACGAACGGTGAAACTCTATTAATAAAAGGCACAATGAAGCCGATTCCGACGATGAAAAAATCCCTTGCAACTGTTGATTTGAAAGATATGACCCCTGCAAATGCACATTTTGAGCGCTCAGATGTTTGTGCTGTTCCTGCCTGTTCCGTCGTAGCAGAAGCAAAAGTTGCAATAATCTTAGTTGACGAATTGCTTGCTAAAATCGGCGGTGATAACTTTGCTGAAATGAAGGCTCATTATGGATGTTAATATAGTTTTAGTAGGCATGCCCGCTAGTGGAAAATCTACTATCGGAACACTTTTATCTGAAAAGCTTCATGACTACACTCTTATTGATACCGACAATTTAATCGAACGAACTTCCGGCATGGAAATAACTGAGATTTTTGAAAAACATTCAGAAGATTATTTTCGTAAGCTTGAGTATGATACTTTAAAAATGGTATGTACAGGTAAGAAAAAAATCATTTCTGTTGGCGGAGGAGCCTTTGAGAATCCTGACAACA
>CAYSIO010000154.1:0-4121 GCA_964431115.1 uncultured Vampirovibrio sp. | reverse complement strand
TGGTGCTGTTAAAACTCTTGCAGCAAGCGGTATCGGTGGCTTTGGTAAAATGCTTAAAGCAGCTACAGCTAAAGCTCCTTTAGGCAGAAACGTTGCTCTTGAAGATGTTGGTAGAGCTGGTTTATATTTAGCATCTGATTTATCATCAGGTACTACCGGTCAAATCCTTTATGTTGACTGTGGATGCCATGCTGTGTATGCTTCAATTGAAGAAATGGATTATATCTGTAAAGGTATGGAACAAGAATAATGAGATAATAAAGGGCGGATTTGCATAATGCAAATCCGCCTTTTATAATATTTTTGTTAGGAGTGGTTATGAAAAAAATATTTAATTTATTATTAGCGTTGGCTTTAATGTTGCTTTTTTCTGTAGCAGTGAAAGCTCTTACTTTTGAAGAAGCGTTTTCTCAAACTGATAAGAAGCCTATGGTAGCTATAATTTATGCACAATGGGCTGATGATTACCAGAATTTTTTGAATAACTACAGAGCTGTTCAAGAGGATTTTGAAGGTGTATACAATTTTACGGAGCTAGATATTACAACAAAAGATGCTAAATTTTTTAACAGCAAGTTCCATATATATCCGAATTTACCGTATGTTTTGATGTTTAGAGATAACGGTAAAGTTTCCAGATATATACCTAAAGATTGTGCAAAAGACTTATCTTGTATGCGTTCTAAACTAAAATCTTTTGTTTTATAGTTTAATATGTAAAGTTTTGTAAATTGCCTTTTTTATTAAAGGCAATTTTTTTGTTTCTAAATACTTTATATATATACGAGATATATATGATATTAAGAAGAAAGGAGACAGCTATGTCCGCAGATTCAGTTATTTTTGGAGGCAAAGTCGGAAAAGTTGGTTTTGGAGCAGAAAATGCTGATAAACAACCTGTAGAGCAAAAATCTTTAAAAGAGAAATTATGGGAAACTGATACATTTAGTTTCGCGGCACAAAACCCAAATGTAAATATCCAAACTTCTGGTGCTAGTATTTGGTAAAAGATAAGAAAAAAAGACCGGCTTTACCGGTCTTTTTTGTGTTACATAATATTTATTATCACCCCTATCTCTCCGTTGGAGAGATAAGAATTTCTTAATGAGCTTTTAGCGAATTTAGAAATTCAAGAGAGGGTTTAGTTTGATTGTAGATTTTAATTTGTGCATTTCTTTCTTTTTAATTGCGATTCAAAAAGAAAGTACATTAAGAAATGTCTAATCTAATTAAGAATAAAGTTTTTGTTAGGCTATAAGCCCAACTTACATTGTCTTTCTTGTCGGTACAAGAAAGTAACAGAAAGATTAAAGAAAAAGAAACGCACAAAGTAAAATAATTCAAGGGGGTGACTTTTTGGTTCCCCCCTTTTTTCGTCTTTATTCAATGTTTGCGTATTGTTATCTTTTGACTATACCTTTTGTCTAAATGCGTGTCCTTTACGATCTTCTATAATATTAGGAGTATCAATTTTAAACACGAAAGCACTTGCAGGAGCTAAGTCCAGTCTAACCTCTCCTTTTGCAACCTGAAAAACACTTCTTTCTTCTCCGTAAGTTGGAGCCATATTTTTTAGCTCTTGAGATTCACTTAAGCCGGGCACAAGAATTGTTCCGGTTAGTCTTCTGTTTGGGTTTTTATTTGCAATAACTAATGCGGTACGACCATTGTTATGTCGTGCGTAAGCTAAAATCTGGTCTTTTTTGTCACCAACTTTGTCTAGCTCAATAAAAGCACTGTTTCTATCTGCAAATAAATCTTTATTTTCACTTCTCATCTTAAGAGTTTCTCTCATAACTCTTCCGATGTCCGGATAATCTCCACCCGGTTTTCTTGAAAGATTGAAAATATCAAGTTTATAAGCGTGATGATCCATTTCGTAATAAGGCGCCATTATGATATTATCTTTTTTGTCTTTTGGAGAATATTGATAATCATAATAACCGTCGGTCTTCAGTTCTTCAATAAGCTCAGCATCTTCAAGTTCTGTGCTTACAGGCTTGTAAGTTGCAGTCTCATCATCGTTTTTGTGTGAGTATTGGTAGTCATAATAATCTCCGGATTGGAATCCGTCTACAAAGTATGGATTGCACATCGGAATTGTAGATTGAATAATGGTTGTCATATTACAATAATTAGGTCCGCCGTGAGTCATTGCTGAAACATCGTCGTGTGTTAAGAATGAACCGATACAAGTTTTACCGCTTGGCAATCTATGTGACATATCAAGGTTAAGTTTAATATAATCGTTAAATTCTTGATTAGATTTCCATTCGTGGAAAATGTGATATTGCCCGTAATACTCATCAAAGCCTGCCCTTAGCAAATCTTCAGGTCTATCGTATGGCATATTTACCTGAGGTGATGCGCATTCATAAGTGTAAGTCTCAGCGAGCCAAGCAAACTCAGGATCTTTTGAGTGTGAATATGGGATTAGAATATCCCAAAATTCTGTAGGCTTCGCTCTGGCTACGTCGGCACGAATACCGTCAATTCCTAAGTCAATACAAGCATCTACATATTGTCTGTGTAGCTCCAGAAGCTTAGGATTTAATGTCCTTTTTGTCTCATCATCCCAAGGCTCAAACATTCTGATATCAGCCCAACCTTGCGGAGTCTTATCTTCACCGTTTCTGCCAAATGCCATTATTTCCGGTTCAGCCTCAAACCAAGCTATTGAAGCACAACTAGGTAAATCTAGCATAACCTTAATGTCTCGTTTATGGCATTCATCAATAAAGGCTTTAAATTGTTCTGACGGAGTTCTTGGATCATTTTTTTCTATAAGAATAGGATCGATTGCTAATGTACCGTCTTTTTCAATAAATCTTGCAGGTGAATACAGAGAACCTGCTGTTCCCATCGCGTTTTTAAGTCCCGGCGGATGAATCGGAAGGATATGAATTGTATTAATTCCGTCATTTTTCAATTCATCAAGTCTTTCAGTTGCGCTTAATAAAGTTCCGGGTTTTTCACCTTTTCGCAAAGAAATTTTTTCATCGCCGTTTATATCTTTTGCAGTAAAAGTACGAGGAGCAATTGCCAACATAACGGATTCATTGTTTTGAATCATTGTACGAAGATTATTTTTGTACCCTTCTTTATTTAAAGTGTTACGTTCAACTTTTTTAACAGCCGGAATATTAGCAACTGCAGTACTTTCCAAGTAATTATTAATCAAGTCTGATTTATCAATATTACCGTTATTTTTAATCTCAGCTTTGAAAACAGGAGTACAATAACTTCTGTTCAATGATATTCTGTTTAATAAAATATTACTTAGCTGCATTATTCTTTACCTATTTTTTGTAAATTTTGTGGATTACTTAGCTTACCAAAACCTAATTGAGCAACGAGAGCTACCCCGAATATACCGGCAGTTATTCCGGAAATGATTCTCACCCATTTTTGAGTCGAATACATTCTTTTTGCAGTACCTTTAGCCATATCAACCGGAGTTTGTGCAATAAGGTTAAAGATTGACATTCTCGTTCTTTCTGATTGAGTATAGTGTTCTTTTATGCCATTTCTCAAAATGTGATTAGGAGTTGTAATGTTAATATCATTATTGCCGACGAGGTTTCTGAGTCTTGTTATATAGTATTGGAATCTTTCTAATACCTTGCCGAAATTTAAAGTATTAAATGGAGCAAGCATTTTTTCAAAAAATTCAGTAACGAAACCTTTTTGTTTTGTAGACCAGAATTCTCCGATATCTCCTGCCCAAACACCGTTCATCACATCTTTGTAGAAGTTTGGATTGTTTAAAGTATGTAATTTTTGTGTGTGGTCAGATGCTGTAGCTTGTAAAAGAACCTCTTTTCCCTTTGGTATAATTTTTTCGCTAATATAGTTTGTATCTTTACCGGGAAGGAATCTTTTAAACGATTCAGGATTAAGTGAACGTCTGTAGAAATCCATAGTGTGCAGAATTCTGTAAAATGTGTTTTTAACCCCTTGATAACGTTCAACAATTCTTGATATTTCCAGATTTTAATTTCACTAGCATTTTCCAAGAAGCCACATTTGGCCTAGTTGTTTTTCTCTATTTCACATTTGCTTTCTAGTCACTAATTTTTATTTTTATATTTACTATTTTTGTCTGTCTACAGCATTTACAT
>CAYSIO010000153.1:0-4124 GCA_964431115.1 uncultured Vampirovibrio sp. | reverse complement strand
GCTATGATTGGAAATATGATGCGAGCTCGTGAGTTGGCAGAAAAAAGGCAAGCTCAGAATTTAGAAAAACACGCTGAAGCATTAAAAGCTTTTGAAAACACAATGGCAAAAGCTTCTGAGAATCTACAGAATTTTATACAAAAAATGGGGCAAAATATCATTACAAAGCCTATAGCTTTTATAGCGCAAAATATAGCATTGCCATTGGTTAATTTTGTTCAAAATATACCAAAACTTATACAAAATTTTCAGAATTTAAAATTTGAAATTCAAGACAAATTAAATGCTGTTTTTGGCGAAATGAAAAACTTTGTGCAAAAAAAGATTGCAGATATTGTATCTAATATAAAATCAAAATTTGAAGGTTTATTTAAAATTTTCAAAAAACACAACGCTGATGATGACGATACAAAGATAGATGATGATAAAAAGATTTTTAATTTAAAAAACATATTACGAAAAATTATAAGAAAGAAAAAAGAAAAAGATGACGACAATTCCCAAAATAAACAATGATTCTGAATCAAGAAGATTACAGAGAAATATGACTGATACTCAAAAGCGAAACTCTAATTTAGTAAAAGAGGGTAAACTTGTTAATGCGTTTGTGAAGGATCCAAACCTATCATTGGATGAGACTTTAGATACTCTTGTAATTTCTCAAGGCGAGGTGAATTTGCCGGAAAAGCTTAAAGAGAAAGAAGAGAAAAAAGACAAGAGTCTTTATTATATAGCAGGAACTTCACTTGGTGTAATGGGACTTTTAGGGACTTTTACAGGAATGATGAAAAGTTTTTCAAAGAAAAAGCTTGATTCGACAAAGGAATATTTATTACCGGGAATTACAAGAAATCATTGTATAAACGACGAAATTCATCAGAGTATTTTTTCAATGATTCAATCACCAAACAGAAGAACGATTCTTGCCGCAATAGGGGTTATAACTTTAGGTTCAATGGCTTTTATGGCAAAAACTTTTATTGACGGGTATAGGGATGTTTGGATTAAAAAGCGTGAAGCTGATATTCAGAAGAATTTGCAAGAAAATTTAATTGCGGTTGAGACTCAGGCTTTTGCAGGGAAAATGCAAATTATAAGAAGCATGCTCTCATCTAAAGCAAAAATGTTTTCAGAAAATCTGCAACCAACATTCAGGGGTAAAGATAAGGAAGAGCAAAACACTTCTAATTTGCCACTATTGGCATTAGGAGTTTTGACTCTTGGCGGAATCTTTGCTTTAGGATACTTCTCTATGCGTAATATAAGAAAAAGCGAAGAATTTATTAAAAAAGGTATAAATAATACTAAAGAAGGTCTGAATAATATTATTAAAGATTTTAATAATGGAGTTTCTATTAACAATATAGAAGGTCATAACGGGCAAATTTTATCAGGCAAAGACGCATATAAACACGTTATTGAAGGAATGTTAGAATCAATATATGCAAAGCCTGTAGAAATTGAAGAATATGTTAATAAGATGAATTTATCAAGCTTAGAAAAAGAAGAATTTATAAAATATTTAAAATCTTCTATGAATCAAGCTACAGAAAAAGTAAATAGTGCCATAGGCGGTTCCGGAAGGAATAAAATTACGTATTTTTCACATGTTAATGATTATTTATCTTTCTTTTATGATTGGTTGATGAATCCTAAGAATCCGCAGTTTAAAAATCTTTTCTTTGGGATTTCCGGAGTATCAGCTCTGGCTTATGGGGGAAAGACAGCTTCGGAAGCTATTAAAGATGTTCAAGTAAAAAAATATTCTGCAGATGTTGAACTGGATTTACAAAGGCGTCTTGTAGCAACAGAGCTAAGAAACTTTAAAGCAAAAAAAGATTCTGCAATTGAGCCACTTTGTGAAGAATTTTTTGCTCAAAAAGCTAGAGGAAAATCTCCGGAAGAGCTTAAAATAATGGCTGATAATATTCTTTTTGAAATCAAAAACGGCCCACCGTTTGTATACAGTTAATATAGTTCCTTCACTGCACGGGGAAGGTTAGGACGGGGTGAATTATACCAAAACTTCTTTTTCGTTTTTATAGATAACATATCCTAGCGGTGCTTTTGGAGGCTTTTTGATAAACTTGCGTTTGGTATAAATTACGCCGACTTTTGAGGGCTGAGTTGCTGATGAATATTCTCGAGCGAGTTTACAACATTCAAACAATGTTTCTTCGCTAGGTTCAGTTTCTCTAACTTTTAAAAGCACATGAGATCCTGCGCAGAGTCTAGTGTGGAACCAATAATCCTCATCTTTAGATAGTTTTGAAATTATATAATCGTTTTGTCTATTGTTTTTGCCTACATATACTTCAAAGCCGTTAATGTCAAGTTTGAGGAGCTGTTGTTCCCTCGACCCTTGTGGGAGAGGGCTCGGGTGAGGGGTAATCCCCAATTCACTTTTTATTTCTTCTAATTCTTTCAAACTTGCAGCTCTTTCAATGCTATACAAAACATTTTCTAAATATTCACGTTCTATTTCCAAATCAGCCAACATTTGTTCGGATTTCTCTTTTGTTGTCTTAGATTTAGTGTAGAGCTTAAAGTATCTCTGAGCGTTCTCATTCAATGTTTTTGTAGGGTCTAATTCAATTGTTATATTTTCCCCCGTAAAATAATTCAAAACTTCAATCTGAGAAGAATAATCTTTTTTCTGATAAAGATTAGCAGTTAAAAGCTCGCCATAAAGTTTGTATTCTTCAGTTTTATCACGTTTATTGAGAAGCTGTGTAATCTTTTCTATAGAGTTTTTAACACGTTTAAGCTTAGGAGTCACTATCTCAGCTAAACTATATTTACCCCCCTTTATATTTACCCCCTCTTGAATTGACGCGAAATAATTATCAAGTTTTTCACTCGTTGTTATGCCATTTTCAAGAATTGTATATAGAGGTTGCCCGCTAAATTTATTTATATTTACCCTTGGCGGATAAATATACGTTTGCCCGCCTTGAAGCTCTCTATAACGGCTTTTTTCCGGTCCGACATTGTGTGCACAGCCGATTATGATTTTGGATTCTCTGTCATATAAAATTACATTAGAATGTTTTCCCATTAATTCTACACAAAGACATAACGAGCGTTTTTGTGACAATTCGTCCATTGTCTCAAAATGCAATTCAAGGATTCGTTCTTCCTCAATTACGCAAGCATCGGAAATTTTGCAACCTTCAAGGTATTTTCTAAGTAGCATACAAAACATTGGAGGTTGTTTTGGGATAGTTAAACCTCTGCACTCTTCGTTTTCTTTTGAAATAAATGTTGTATGGTAAAACTGCGGATTAATATTGATATAAAGTTTTTTGCTTTCGCCATTGTTTCTTAATTGGAATATGAAATCACGGCGTGTTGGCTGCTGAATTTTTTGCAAACGAGCGCCAATGAAGAAATCTATGTTTTCTTCAAAGAAAGCGTTAAGTGTAATGTAGTCAATATTTTGCATAAAAATATTATACTACAGTTTTAGGCTCAATTGATTTAGCTACTAAATACATTGTTATAAAAGCCGTACATCCGGCTATTAATGCGCCCTCTGCTGAAGTTATTATCCAAGCTGCATAAGTATTTTTTACTAAAAAGTTAAATATATAAGTAAATAAAGAAGACAATAGCCCGCCTAAAATATCTACCACAATAACTAAAAATAAATTTCTAAAATATATCTTTTTATTAGTATTTTTCAACATCTCGCAGACTTTTTTCCATCTAAAATAAGTGAAGATTTTACCTTCATTTGCAAATAATAAATAAAATGCATTTGAATAAATAAAGTAGAATGTACAAATACATATCAAATTAAAGGCAAGAATATAAATTGTTAAAACATTGACAATAGGGTGTGTAAAAATATATATAATAATGGCGATTATTATAATAGGCAAAGAATGAGCTATTCCAAATTTGCCCCCTTTAACAAAATTTTTCCAAAGATTAATAAAAGGTAAAACTATATTATTTTTTTGTTCAGCAATTGCTTTAACTCCTACAAAATAATATCCTCCTAAAATAGCAAATAGTAAAAGAGATGCTAGTGGAAGTAAAATCAAAAAGGGATTAGGGACTGAATTAACAGTTGGAACTTGTGTAGCAATAGGAGCTTTAAAAACATCCGAAGCTCCTGC
>CAYSIO010000152.1:0-4162 GCA_964431115.1 uncultured Vampirovibrio sp. | reverse complement strand
CCTGATACATTACAATTAAAAAAGAATTCTCTAAAATTTTTTAAACAAGACTTCCCGATTCTTACAAATTCGGAAATACTTGATTTATTAAATCTTCTGTATCCGGAAAATTTGGATAAATATGAGAATATTTATTTCAATAAAGCTAAAATGTTTAATATAATAAGAAAAGTTATTAATACAATTGTAGAAAAAACAAAAGTTGTGTTTGTTGTAGATAACTTTGAATACATTGACGGAATGTCATATGATTTCTTAAAAGAGATTTTAAATGATGAATATATTTTGGAACGCAGTAAATTTATTTTTGTAAATACTGAAACAAAACCGGGTATGGGATTAATTACTACACAAATTCTAACTGAAGAAAACTATTTAGATTTGACAATTGCTCCATTTACAAACTCGCAAATAGAAACATTTTTAAAACAATATACTGAATCTAATTTTGGCAAAGATTTTATAAACCTAGCAACAAAGATTTCAAACGGCAACCCTTCGATAATTGAACAAATGGTTTTATTAAATGCTGATATAAAGCGCAATGGCTTAAAAAACCTAAGTTATGCAAATTTTGAATCAATTGTCGATTACAGACTAAGTATATTAAAACAAGAAGATTTAAGAGCATATAGAATGCTTATAGCAATGTCAGTTTTAGGAACAAAATTTTTTCCTGCAATGTTAGAAAATTTTGATGATAACACTCCGCAAGAATTCGAAAGGATTATTGAAAAACTTGTAAATCTTGGCTATATTACTCAGCTTAATAATCTTGCATTTGAATTTAAAAGTAATAGTTTTTGGAAAATTATAGTATCTAACGTTAAAAATGACGAAAATTTTGAAGAAATACTAAATATTTTATACGAAATTATTAGTATCTACAGACAGTCCTCTATAGCGTTATTAGGTTATATTGTCCAAAAATTAAGCAACAATGATCAAGCTTTTGACATATGGACTTTGTTGATGAAACAAGCTTCATATATTGGAGATATTGGTCTCTATATAATCACTCAAAAACAAGCTCTTAAACTAATAGAGAATAAAGTAGGTGATTTTTATTTAAAAGTAAAGAAGAATATTTATACCCGTGTCGGAAAGCTTCTTGAGCCTATCGATCATAATGTAGCTTTTGAATATTTACAAAATGCGATTATGATGCTTGAAGACTATGAAGATCCTCTGCATATTGAATTGTTGGGATATTTGGCTTCTTGTTCAATGAAAACCGGGAATTATTGGGGTGCTATTGAATGTATTGATAACGTACTAAATAAAATACCGGATGAAATGAGCTTTGACAGAGTACTTATAAAATCCAGACAAGTAGCTCCGTTATTAAAACTTGGAAACTATGGACAATTAATTAATTTAATTGAAACAGAGGTACTTAATGATTTAGAAAAAGCTTTAATTAAAGGTAAAGACACTCCCCAAATGTCTATAAAAGATATTTTTGAAACTTGGATAAATATCTATTTTAACTTAGCGGAAGCGCTGGTTTTTCAAGGAGATAATAAAGCATTTGAAGTTATCCAAACAATTTATGATATATTGGATAAAAATAAAACTACGGAACCGACTTTATTATGCAAAACCAATTTGTTATTAGCATTAGCAAACACAATAAAAGGTGATATTAAAACATCAAACAAAATTTTGGATGATATTCTAAGAGAATTTTGTTTAGATAATATGGATTCTTTTATTGTATCAAGATGGAATTTTATTGATATATTAAACAAATTCTTCCTCAAAGACTATAATACTCTTCACGCAGAACTGTTTAATGTTGCAGCATATGCTAATAACATAAACGACAGCTTCACGAAGAATATTTTAAAAACGCTATTAGCACAGATTCTAAGAGAAAATAACCAAAGCAAAAAAGCTTTGGAAATTCTTGAGGAACAAGTTGCTTATTTTGCAAAAGAAAAGGTTGCGACCGGAGTATTGTTATCTTGGTATTTGATTGCTGAAATAAAATTTGTCACAAACGGCACTCTGTTTGCTTTGGATATTGCAACAAAAGCTTTGGATATAGCACAAGGACCAAATATTAATAACTATTATTATATAGCGCTTTTCAACAAGCTTATTGGTGAAATTTATGTCGCAAAACAAGATTTTGAATCTGCTAAAGTATACTTTGAAAAAGCTATTTTTATTTCCAAACAATTTGATTTACAGTTTATATTGGTAAAAACCTATTTGCAATGTGCAAAACTATATCAAGAATTAGCTTTGCCAAAAACAGTCGCAAGAGGCAATTACATTAAACTTGCATTAAAAATGTTTCAAAATGCAAAGAATGTTCCTATTGTTGCAGAACAAACCGCTCTTCAGAAAAAAATTAAAGAAGAACTTAATATTTTAACCTCTTTTTGTAAGCTTAACGGTATTCTTCTAAAAAAAGAATCTAAATAGAGGAAGGATAATCATCCGCATTACCTGAATAGTCAGCAATAACTCCAGCGCCGACTTCTTCCGGTAAATCTAATACTTCGTAGCCGTTTTTAAAGCTTTTATAAGCTAATGCTCTTTTGTTTAATTCGTCAACAGCCAAAGGTCCTGTTAAAACTTCCAAGACATCACCATTCTGATCCAATATCTTTAATCTTGGTATTTCTACGCCGTGTGGATTTTTAAAACCCATTAGCATTATAGGACCATATTCACCAAAACCGTCTTTTATTTCAAAGTAAATTTCTTTCAAGTTCTCATTGTCAAGACAAGCTAATGCGACGTTGTTACTGGTTTCTCTTTGAATCCAATCTTGTACTGTAGTTGTCTCATCCAAAAGCTCTTCAAGTTGAGCTTTTGTCGCACGAATATTCATAAATAACGGATCACCACCCTTACCTACAGCAGCAGGTCCAAATGCTTTTGGCATCTGATATGAATAATTTGCTTCATCAATAACTTTTCTTTCTTCTGACATGATTTTACTCCTTATAATTTGTATTACGGCAGTTTTTATTAAAAACTTTAGTTTTTTTAAGCTATTTGTTACATTTATTTACAAACAAAATTTGTTAAGCTATGATTGAAGTATGTTACCTAAAGAATATAGACTCAAAAAAAGAATAGCGTTTAATGCAACATACAGAACCGGAATCTCTTTTCATAAAGACGGTATTACAGTTTTCTGCGGAAAGAAAAAAAACTCTGATTCACCAACAAAAATTGGCTTCGTAGTCAGCAAAAAAATTCATAAAAGAGCAGTTCGCAGAAACAGAATAAAAAGACTTATGCGTGAGAGTGTTAGGCTTTATATAAAAGAGAATGGTAATCTGGATTCCGAATACATGTCATTAATCTTTGTTGCATCAACAAGACTACTTAATAAAAATTTTGCTGATATTGATAAAGGTATAAAAAAACTTATAGGTATTATTACAAATGCTTGACGGAATATTAACACCTGCTCTTAGAGATATAGACTACTTGGCGCCCACAGCTCCTTATCCGAGAATCCCGTCAGGAATAACTATTCATGAAAAACCAATCTATAGATATGCTATCCCGACTGATGAACAACCTGTTTTAATTATTAAAGACTATATTCCTGACTACAACGGTAATTTTATAGAGCCCGGCTATTATCAGCTTGCACTTTCTGATGACAGAGAGTTTTTATATTTGATAGAATCAAGAGAATTAATAGCAGTAATTCCGGTGTTTAAATTAGCAGAAAACGAAGCCGAATTAAAAAAATATAGAGATAAGAATAGGGAACTTACAAAATCCGAGAAGAAAAAGGTTGAAAAAGAAGAAAAGAAAAAAAGAAGAGCTGAAAAAAGACAAAAAATAATTGAGACAAAGTATGCACAAACAGGTGCGACTATGCCTAAAAAAGAGTATACACATCTTGAAGCAAGTATTGATTATATTAAAGAAGGCGGATATTACCTAATTCGTTATGAAAAAGGTTTTATTCGCGCTTGGGGTGCTATTAAAATCGATAACTGATTAATATTTCTTAATAAAAAGGATTGTGCAAAAAGCACTCTGGTGTTAATCTTGAGCGCTTTTTGTATACTTTTGTAACAATTTACCTCAAAAAGCGTTATTAAATTTTTTAATGTGGAATTAAAAAAATATAGGAAGTATAATGGAAACATTAAGGATATGATGTCGACATTAAGAAGAAGAA
>CAYSIO010000151.1:0-4218 GCA_964431115.1 uncultured Vampirovibrio sp. | reverse complement strand
TACGGTCTGAAAGCTTGGGGATTTTTATTTGGAGAGGGAAAAGGCAAAACCAGAACTTTCCAAGCAATTTATTGTCTATGTATAATTGCAGGTTCTGCAATGAATTTCCAATCTATTATTAATCTTTCGGATGCCGTGACTTTATTCTTAGCGGTACCTAACTTAATCGCGGTATTTATACTTTCAAATATTGTAATAAAAGAACTTAAACGATATTCTGAACGATATAGTGTCGGCAAAAAATTTGTAAAATATTTATAAAATCTTTACTTGCAGGGTTTGAGCAAGTATTGTAAAATACAACCTACAGACATTTTTAGTGGAGAAAATTATGCCTAAAATTTATTTTGTAGACGTAACTAACAGAGACGGAGTGCAGACTTCAAGACTTGGACTTGCAAAACTTCAAAAAACATTGATTAACTTAATGCTAAATGATATGGGAATTACCCAATCCGAATTCGGCTTCCCTACAACTATGCACGAATTAAATTATTTAAATGCCAACTTAGAACTTGTAAAACGCGGTGTTATTACCAAAACTAAACTTTCAGGTTGGATGAGAGCTATTGCAAGCGATGTCGAAAAATCTTTTTCAAACTGTCCTTTGCTTCAATATTGCAACCTTTCGCAATCCACTTCTGAGCAAATGATTTACGGTAAATATTTAGGCAAAAAAACTCCTGATGACATCCTAAAAATGACCTGCGAAGCGGTAGAATGTGCTGTTGGCAAAGGTGCTAAAATTATCGGAGTAAACGCAGAAGACGCTTCAAGAAGTGACTTAAATTACCTTATCAGAATAGCAAAAGAAGCTAAAAAAGCAGGCGCATATCGTTTCCGTTATTGCGATACTTTAGGCTACGAAGATCCACACACTACTTATACAAGAATTTATCAATTAGCAAAAGAAACTCAAATGCCTATTGAAATGCACTTCCACAACGACTTAGGAATGGCGGTTGCTTGTTCTGTGGAAGGTGCACGTGCAGCATTAGATGCAGGAGTTGATGCTTATATCAATACTGCAATCAACGGTATGGGCGAACGTGCAGGAAACGCAGATTTGGTTTCTTGTCTATTAGCAACTCTTAAATCAGCAGGATTTAAAAACGGTGAAAAAGTTATTGATGAAAACATAGATTTGTCTAAAGCTTGGCAACTGGCTAAATACACCGCTTATGCTTTTGGGCTGCCAATTCCTATAAACCAACCTGCAGTAGGAGATAACGCATTTGCTCACGAATCAGGCATTCACGCTGACGGAGCGTTAAAAGACAGAAGAAATTATGAACTTTATGACTTTGAGGAATTAGGAAGAGGGGAACCTGAAATTATTGAAACAGGCAGAATGATTACAACCGGTGAATACGGTGGAATCAAAGGCTTCCGTAACGTATACAACAAATTGGAAATTGAATTTAAAGACGAAAACGAGGCTAGAAACATTCTTGAACTTGCACGTTACGCAAACGTTCACACCCAAAAACCTTTAACAGAAAGTGAATTAAAGTTTATATATCATTATCCGGATATTGCAGCTAAAGTTATGACAGTTTCACCTTTCTATCAACCGGAAGGGGAACTTGAAAAACGCTTACAAAAAGAAAGCATTCAGCAACCGGCACAGATAGTTTAGACAAAAAGGGCGGAACGAGATTGCTCGTTCCGCCCTTTTATTATATAATTAAGCAAATGTCAATATTTAGAGGGGATTTATAATGCTTAAATACTTTTTCAGTTCATATATGGTTACAATATTAGGCTTAATTGCAGCTTATTTCTGGGGTGAACACGCTCACGTCGGCACAGGGCTTAAATGTGTGTTCATAGCCTCTGTTTTAGCTATTTTAGAAATCAGCTTGTCATTTGATAATGCTGTAGTAAATGCAATGAAGCTTGAAAAAATGTCCGAAAAATGGAGACATCGATTTATAACTTGGGGGATTTTGATTGCAGTTTTTGGTATGAGATTTGTATTCCCAATTGCGGTAGTCGCCATTTTTGCCAACCTAAATATGCTATCTGTAATGGATATGGCATTTAACGATGTTGATAAATATACTCATTATTTAGAACTAACACACGCTCCGATTGTTACATTCGGCGGAGCTTTCTTATTAATGTTATTTTTGGATTACTTTACAGAGGCAAAAAAAGAAGTTCATTGGATACCTTTTGTTGAACGCAAAATACAATGTCTTTCTTGCGTTAGAGGGATTTGTTCAATAGTTACATTAGCTGTTTTAGGTTTATTAATGCTTAAAATAGATCCTGCTACACAAATGAGTGTACTTAAGTCCGGCCTTGCTGGTATTGTTATTTACCTCATAATTGACGGCTTAGCTGAATGGTTAGAAAAAAGACAAGAAGAACGTGCGAAGCTATGCGCTGATACTGTTAAGTGTTCGGGCCTTGTAGGTTTCTTATATCTTGAGCTTATTGATGCATCCTTCTCGCTTGACGGCGTTTTAGGAGCTTTTGCTTTAAGTAAAGATATTCTGATTATTACAATTGGTTTGTTTATCGGCGCAATGTTTGTACGATCTTTAACCATAATGCTAGTAGAAAAGAAAACCTTAAAACAATTCTTATACCTGGAACACGGTGCTCATTGGGCTATCGGCGTATTAGCTATATTAATGTTTATTTCTACATTCCATCATGTACCGGAAGTTATAACAGGTCTTTTAGGACTAGGTTTTATTCTTAGCGCATTTATATCATCATTAATTTATAACAGAGAAAACAGCAGTGAAAATTAAAGATAAAAATCTGTATTTTGTAGGCGGAGTTGTGAGAGATGAAATTCTTGGCACAACAAGTTTTGATACAGATTATTGTTATGAAGGAAATGCTATAGAATTTGCTAAAGACTTTGATATTATAAAAACGAATCCTGATTTTGGTACTGTTAGAATTTTACATAATGGTAAAGAAATTGATATAGCTTCTACCAGAACAGAAAGGTATCCAAAAGTAGGACACTTGCCTGTTGTAGACAAGATTGCTTGTCCTTTGGCAGAAGATTTAAGACGTAGAGACTTCACAATAAATGCTTTAGCAAAAAATACAATTACCGGTGAAATAATTGATTTTCACGGTGGTCTGGAAGATATTCGAAACAAAACTCTTAGAGTATTGCATGATAATAGTTTTATTGATGACCCGAGCAGAATTATAAGAGGACTAAAGTTTTCTATAAGATTTGGTTTTGAATTAGACGAACACTCATTCAAACTACAAAATGAATATTTAAGCAACATTAATTATGATATGAGTTTTCATAGAATAAAAAAAGAACTTATGGAAACCTTTAACTTAAACAGCTACAAAGCTTATCAGAAGTTTATTTCTCAAGGAATATATAAGTTATTAAACTATTCAGAACCGCTCTTGCGACTTGATGAAGTAGTTGAAAGCTTGATTACAAAATACAAGCCAAATAACACTTGGATAATATATGCAAGTTCTTTTAACTTAAGCAACTTAGCATTAACAGCTGAAGAGCAGAATATTATTGATTCTTTTAAAAAAATAAAATCAATGACTCCTGGAGACGAATATGACATTTACAAACTTTTTAAAGAGATTCCTTTAGAAAGTGCCATAATTTATGCTTCTGCGGTTAATTATAAAATTGCAAAAATATACCTTGAAAAGCTTGCAAATATTTCCATTGAAACTAAGGGAGAAGACTTGTTAAAACTCGGAATCCCTCAAGGAAAAATCTATTCTGAGATTTTTGAATACTTAATAAAAGAAAAAATTAAAAACCCTAACTTAAATCAATACGAAGAATTAAAATTGGTTAAAGCGAGGTTTTTATGATTAAAAACTTCTTCAGTCGGATATTCAATTACAGGATACAAGAAATGGCGCTATTAAACCCTTTTGTCGGATTAGAAATAAACTCGTTAGGAGAGCACAAAGGAATTCAAGAAGAATGCTCCAGAGAGATTCCGATAATAGTCTCCATAGATTCAAGCAGAGAAGATTTTAACGAATTACCTTTAACACTATATTCTTTGCTCAATCAATCTTTAAAGCCTGATAAAATAATCTTATGGCTTGATGAAGAATATGAGGATTTTGCGTATTTGCCGTATGAAATCACACAATTTGTAAAAAACGGACTGGAAACCTTAAAACGCGATTTGGATGTGTCACGATCAATCGCTATATCCCATTCAAGCGGCGTCCTGTCAGAGTAGCGAT
>CAYSIO010000150.1:0-4276 GCA_964431115.1 uncultured Vampirovibrio sp. | reverse complement strand
TTTTATTTTATTTCATCAAGATGAAATTGCAATAAAACACCTTTTGAAACAAAAGAAATTTTTCATGTAGAATATGTACTATACAGATTAAATTTAATGTTAATTCTCAAAGAAAAGATTCATAAATTCAATATCGTCGTAATCGATATATGCTGTTTGCATAAGATTTCTGCCGGTTTTTATGGTTACTTCATTGACTTGACTTTTGCGGATTAAATTAGGCGGGATTTTTATTTTCTGTCCGTCGCCGTTTATTTGGATTTCAGAAATCTTATTCCCGTTAAAATAGACTTCCGGAGCAGAGGAAAAAGCATTTGTTATTTTATTTTGACCGATAGAACGAGCTAAATCAGTATCTATACCAATAATTGAACCAATTACTAAAAACACCGGTTTGTTTAGTTTTATATTTTTTAGCAGAAATCTTTTAGTATAAAACGGGCCAATACTTTCCATTCTGAAACTAGAAGCGTTTGCCGATAAATCTGAAAAACGATTATCACCTAAATGATACATATTGGAATCTAATACCATTCCATCGGCACTTGTCTTTTCGATGCCAATAACTATCGGAGCAGATAAAGTTTGTGAATTTATTGTTGCAGAAAATGGCTTATAATTTTCCTTTTGAACAGACATAATTGTAGGCCCATTTATTTGTGTATTAAGTTCAAAAAAACCGTCAGAATCGGTTTGGGTTGAATAATTGTGCTTTGGTAAACTAATTCGTGCACCACCAATACCGACTCCGGTCTGACTATCTACAACTCTGCTTGAATTGCCGTGTCCTTGTTCGCTTACTCCGCCTTGAAACGTTGTAGCCTGTATCGGCAAGGTTAAAAATATTATTAAAATGAATATGTTTAAAAATTTTTTCATACACATATTATTTGCTCTATTTTTAACTATAAAAATTGGTCTTAATATATTTTTAAGGATATTTTGGTAAAAGTAAAAATAATATTTGAAATTTAATTATTTTTCTGATTAAATGTTGTTATTGAAAACTGAATAAGCCGATGTGATGGAATTGGTAGACGTGCCAGACTCAAAATCTGGTGTAGGCAACTACGTGCCGGTTCGACCCCGGCCATCGGCAAATGTAAATAGACACCCCAAAAGGTGTCTATTTACATATTAGCAAGGGTATCACTACAGGGGGAGAACCGGCACTGACGGTTCGAGCGCGAGTGAGCATGGTAGGATAGACTTCACCACCCAAAACAGGTGCAGGTTAATCCCTCACCCCAACCCTCTCCCTAAGGAGAGGGAGCTGATTCGACAATAAAATTTAAGAAACATTTTAATTAGGAGTTGAGTATGAAAAAATTATTTGTAACACTATGCGCTTTAGGCTTTATGACATTGTCAGCTAATGCTTGGGATGCTTCAAGCAGAGTTGCGACTGTCGGTAAAACTTTGTTAGAAAAAAACGGTTTGCCTACAACAATTACTTTTAATGTGGTGGAAGGAGTTGTAGATAATTCTACTGCAACCACAACAAATATTATTAATATTTCAAAAGAAGATTTAACGTATGCCGGTAATGACAGCGAAGTTGCTGCAATTGTTTCAAACGAAATAGGTCATATTATTAACGGTCAAACATCTAAAAGCAAAATGAGAGAACTTGCAAAAGCTGCTATTACAAACAAATTAAGCGCGGATAACCTTCTTGCAACAGCTGCAAATAGTGAATATATTACTAAAAAAACTAACTTAAACGACGAAATCGCAGCAGATATTACCGGAGTCGATTTAATGTCTAAAACTGGTTATAACCCGCTTGCTATGGTTGTTTTAATTACAAAAAGACCAACCACAAGTACATTAGAAACTATTCAGGGTAAGCCAAATAACAGTGATAGAGCTATGAATACATTTAATTATTTAAATTATGCATATCCTGCTAAAGTTTCATCCGGTTATGATTGCCAAGAATATAGAAATTTCTTAGCATATGCTAATCCTATTGTTGAAGAAAGAAATGCAAGTGTTAAAAAACTCGCGAAGTTTAATAAAGAACAAGCTAAAGCTCAATCAAAAAGGGCTAAAGACATTGCTCAGTATAAATCAACAGGCATGAGCGGTTGGGATACATCTTATCAATTATTACAATCGTTTACCGAAACTAAGTAAGGAATTGTAAAATATTTTTTGGTGAGGGCGGATTTTCAGAAAAGAAAATCCGCCCTTTATTAGTTACAATCTATTCTGAATATGGTATATTGAGTTCTTTTAATATAGATTTAAAATCACTAATTATATTTTTATTATTTTTTAATTCTAAATATTTAACACCTAAAGATAGTAATTGGCTTTTATTTTGTTCACTAAGCGTATCTGCAATAAATATCTGTGAATCTCTTGCAATAACAGCATCTGCGCTTTCAGGATTACCTCTACCCATTAATTTTACTTCAACTCTGTTAATATTACCGTTTTTGTCAATTAATTTATAATCCACTTCTCTGTCAAAATCTAAAGTTCCGTCTTTATGAAAGACTTTGTTATCAATATTTTGCGGAGGTACTTTGCATATTTGGCATAACTTATCAACAAGAGGTTTTTCTACTTTTTTACCTATTGAACTCCAGGCTCCGCCTCTGATTGCAAGCTTTTTTGTTGCCAATGCGTTTATAACAAGTAAACTTTCTGTTAAAGATAACTCCACTGTTATACCGTTATATGCAATTTTTATTGAAATTACTAAACCTGTATCTGTATCTTTTTCTAATTCATTTATAACATTTGACAAGTATTCAAAATTAGAATTCGCAACATCCAGTATTATATCTTTTTTGGCTGAACCATATATGTTGGTAACGGTCTTTTTATTAATCCCCGCACAAATGGCACATTCAGCAGGATCCATTAATTCGTTATTAATGAAATTTTTTTTATACCAGTTTACATCGATTGCTTCAACATCCATTTTAGCTTTTAAAATTTTTTTGAAAAAATCAATTGCAAAATCCAGAAAAGTAATATTTATTTCGTTAACAATATCTTCTCTATAATCTCCGCCATTAATTAAATTTTCTATAGTTTTATTTATAACAACATTTTCAAATGTTACCATATAAACCTCTTTCAATAATTTTAACATATTCTTTGTTCTGCTCACAAAGAACAGGTATTCTATTCATCTGTATTGCGACTCTTCCAAGAGTTCCGCTCCCTGCGAAAGGATCTAAAACTACATCTTGTTCAAAAGAATAATATTTAAGCACTCTCTCACATAATTCTTCAGGGAATACGGCAGGATGATTTCTATCACTTTTTGGATTTATATACCAACAGTTACTAGTATCAAAACAATCATTATCTTTAACAAAATTTGGATATTTTGCTATATTTTTGTCCAACAAAAAATCTGCATTTTTTCGATAAACCATAATGCTTTCAGTTATACAGTTCGGTTTATATGAAAGAGGCTTTCTTGTTTGTTGATAACCACCAACTCTATTTGGTACCGTTGTTTCAGGTTTCACCCATATGATTTCATCAATAAAATAAAATCCGGCTTCAAGTAATATTCTATGGAAATCAAAATGTATCGGATATCTTATACTTTCAAATTCTCTACCGGGTCTTTTTGTTATTACCGGTGAAACATTTATGATAATAAATCGTCCGTCTTCCAAAACCCTATTACATTCAACAAGTATGTTTTTCATTTGAGATAAATAATCTTCATAAGACTTATAATTTGTATACATTCTCGCATTATAATATGGCGGAGACGTAAAAATCATATTAATACTTCCAGGTGCTATTTTTTTTAATTCATTTTTAGAATCCCCTTGAAGCACAACAGGTTTAGTTGGTTTACTGATAGCTTCTTGTTTTTTGAAATTGGAATGTTTATATTGCCAATAACGATTCATCTTATCAATGATTTCATTTTTATAAAATTTCTCAACATCCAATTTTAATTGATAAAACTGCTCCATTGACTGTCTATATAATAGTGTTCGATACATCTGATAAACTAAATCCATGCATCTACAATTATAAATATTGTTTTTTATAAAATCATAGACAGCTTCATAATCTTTCTGTCTCCCTATTGAAGATACAATTTCTCTTTTTATGTCAATATCAGAAACAACATCATATAATTTTAGTAATTTGGCCAAATTCTCAGAACTTCTGTTCTTCCCTAATTCCTTAATTTCCAATAGACTTACCATATTACCTCCAATATCAGTTTATCATAAAAGCCAAGTGTTGGTGAGGATTTTACATTTTATAATACATACTGTTTTTTATA
>CAYSIO010000149.1:1142-4320 GCA_964431115.1 uncultured Vampirovibrio sp. | reverse complement strand
TCGAAGATATGGGCTATGCAAAAGACTTAGCCAAGAAAATTCAAACATTGACGCATGTGGTTAACACAACTATGGTTTTTGTGATAATCATATCAGCAGCTCTTACAATAACTATTATTAATAACACGATACAACTGGTAATCCAGTCTCGGAAGGAAGAAATCGAAATTATGCGATTAATGGGCGTTTCAAATTGGTATATTAAGACTCCATTAATTATGCAAGGGGCGTTTTATGGGTTTGTATCGTCGATTATAGCGGTATTACCGCTTAATTGGGTGCAAGGATTATTATTAAACGTACATAAATTTTTCTTGATTCCTGCGTCTGCTTATGCACAAAATATAGTTATAATAACATTGCTTCTAATAGGAACAGCTTTTGGGGCAATCGGAAGTTTCTTATCTATTAAGAAACACTTACAAGTATAGCAAAGAGGTATTATATATGGATAAAACGATAGAACTTGTAAATTCAATTAAAGACATTCAAGCAATGCCTAGCGTAATTGTTAAAACACTGAATTTAATGAAAAAGCCGACAGTCAGTATGAAAGAACTTGGTGATATAGTTATGTATGACCAGTCTTTAACTATTAAAATATTGGCATTGGTTAACTCAGCATACTATGGTTTTTCGCAACAAATAAGTTCTATCAATATAGCTCTATCACTATTAGGCATGGTCAAAGTTAAAAACATTATTGTTGCAGTTGCAATGAAACCAATGATGTCAAATGCCGGCGATAAAGAACTCTGGAAACACTCAATCAGAGTTGCTGCGGGCTGTGAATACCTTGCAAAACTTACTAAAATAATGGACGCTGACGAAGCATTTATTGCAGGATTTATTCATGACGTAGGAAAAATTGTCTTACACACATCAAACCCCAAAATGTATAATAAAGTAATTGAAATTGTAAACAAAGACGGTACCGATATTCTGGATGTTGAAAGACACTATTTCGACTCAGATCACGTAAAAACCGGATCTTTATTGGCAAAAAGATGGCAGTTACCTATTCTTTTAGCTAATATTATTTCTTATCACCATAATCCTAGTCTGTCTTCAATTCCGGTACCTTGCAGTTTAGTATGTGCAGTAGATGCGTTAATGCAGGAAAACTTTAATCCTAATAAAATTGATAAAGATTTCTTAAAAACTCTGGGAATTGATTTTGAAGATTTAGAAGATTTAAGAAATGCAATAAGACAAAAAGCTGAACTTTTGATTGCTGAATTAACATAGCTAAGGGTATTAAAATGGCAAATAGAATAGTTCTTATTTCTGACGATACGGATTTTTTTGACTACATTAAATCTAAGCTTGAGCTCAGAAAAAGCGATGAATTATTTACTTTTGCATTTGACGCTGTTCCTGATAAGATTCACTTATTAGAAACAGCCGTTTTGATTGTAAATAGCGAAAACTCAAGAGACAAAACACTTGATTTATTGAGTATTTTTAAAGAAACTCCTGTTATTGTATCAGCATATAATGACGATGACACTTTTAGAAGAAAATGTTATCGAGCAGGGATGTTTGACTTTTTACCTCTACTTACACCCGTTGCTGAATTTAGAGCCAGAATGTTACCTGCGCTTAGTGTAGCAGGAATTCTGGAAAAAAAGTTACAATATAGAGAGATTCTTGCTAAAAATAATATTATAAACAGCGATAATGACGTTTTTACGGATTATAACGAAATTTTAGATAATGAACTTCATAAAATTCATAGCGGAGCTAAAAAAGCCGTTTTTATTGCCATTGCTCCGAATGAAAAATCAAAATTCTTACTTAAAACAAGTCTGATTGAAGCTGTAATACTAAATAACACAAGAAAAAATGATATTTTAATGAATTATGCGGCAAACAAATATTTTCTGTTAATGTATGATACGGATGTCGCTTCCGCTCAAAAAGTTTGGGAAAAAATCTCAGAACAACTCCCTGAAAAACTATATGCGGGCTTTGTACAAGTAACAAATCAAAAAAGACAACAAGTGATTAATGAGGTTCTGAATAAGCTTCATGAAAATATAAACAAAGATAAAAATAATATTAATACCAAATCTTCTCCTCTGGAAGGTTTAAATAAACTGCAAGAAAATAAATCAGAATATATAAACTTTAAAATGTTTAAACAAGACTTTGCAAAAAAAATTGAACAAGTAATTTCGCCGGTATTTTATCAGGTTCAACAAAAATATTCAAATACTATTTTGGGAGTATCTCTGGAACAAGGTTCCGGAGAAGGATACGGTACTTTTCATCTAAAAAGCAAGTTCGCTTCAAGTTGTTTTAAAATTACCTGTCCGGGGTTCTCTAAAATCAATATTGATATTACTTTCCAAAAAGGTTCAAATACGGTTGACGCTAAAAGAATTACACTCGAGCCGGAAGAACTGGAAGCGGGACTGCTTGAAGATTTGCTTGAACAATTTATATTAGATTATAAAAGGAGTTTGGAAAATGATTCTTAACCAAGATGATGTTGCAATACTAATAATTGATATACAAGAAAAATTAGCAAATGCTGTTTTTAATAAAGAAATAGTGCTTAAAAAGGCTGAAATAATAACAAAAGCAGCATCAATATTAAATATTCCGGTTTTTGTAACCGAACAATATCCGCAAGGTTTAGGAGAAACCGTAAAAGACTTAAAACAAAACGCAAAAGTTTATATAAAAACAGCTTTTAACGCACTTTCAGACGAGAAATTATTAAATGAATTAAAGTCAACAGGGAAAAAACAAGTAATCGTATTAGGCATTGAAACTCATATTTGTGTACACCAAACAGTGGCTTCTTTAATTGAAAACGGATTTGATGTGACTGCTATCTCTGACGCTTGTGGTAGTCGCTCTGAAAATGAATATGAATATGGTTTAAAAAATATGAATCAAAACGGTGCAAAAATTAAAACTACTGAAATGATTCTATTTGAACTCATAAAAGGGGCTAAACACCCTAACTTTAAAGAGATACAAGCTTTGATAAAATAACAAGCAAATATTAACTTTTGTAAAGATTTGTCAAAATTCAGGCATTTTTTGTAATGTTTCTTAACAAAACACTTGAGCTTTATATCAAGATGATATATATTGAGTATATAAGGATTATGTGTTATGTATCAATTGTCTGAAATTAATCCTTAAACACCTTATCCCCGAAAAT
>CAYSIO010000149.1:0-1132 GCA_964431115.1 uncultured Vampirovibrio sp. | reverse complement strand
ACTACATTTACCCATAGGAGTTTAAGTATGAAAGCTATTACAATGAAAAAAACCGGAGTTACTAACCCTGCAAGAAGCGGATTTGTTTCTTTTACATCAAATTCTTTAGAAATGGGAGATTACTTGAGAAAAGTAAACTCTGTAAAATCATTAGACGTTAATGAAGAAAAAGAATTAGCATTAAAAGCAAAAAATGGAGATTTAGAAGCAAAAAAAGAACTTGTACAAGCAAACTTAAAGCTTGTATTAACAATTGCCAGAAAGGCTATTCTTGTTTCAAAATTACCGCTTACTGATTTGATTCAAGAAGGCAATTTAGGTTTGATGATTGCCGTTGAAAAATTTAATCCGGAATTAGGCTACAGATTTTCAACATATGCAACTTGGTGGATTAAACAAGCTATGTTCAAAGCTATTTCAGAACAATCTTATTGCATGAAGATTCCTGTTTATATTCAAGAAACTCTTTCAAAATTTTCAAAAGTGAAAGCCGAAATGGAAAGATGCTATAACTGCCAAGTTACTAATCAAGAAGTCGCAAAGAAAATGGACATTGAGCCTGATAAAATAGATACATATCTATCTGCTTATACTACAACCGTATCTTTGGAAGGTAACTTTGATGCAAATAATGGTAGCGAACTTGCTGTTGCAGATGTGGTTGCTGACGAAAGACAAAGCGTTGAGGAAAATATTGAATTAGAAGAATTAAAACAAGAAATTGCCAATGTTGTATCAACTTTAAAAGAAAGAGAACAAACCGTTATTAAGATGAGATTTGGCTTGGAAAACTTTACTAAAACAACACTGGAAGATATTGGTAAAATCTTTGGCGTAACAAAAGAATGTATTCGTCAAACTGAAGCAAGAGCTTTAAACAAGCTCAGAAACAGTTTAGCTTATTAAAAAAATCAAATACCTGAGATAAAACCTCCCCACCAAAAGTGGGGAGGTAAAATTTTATTATCGTAGAATAAAGACCATCTTTATTAATAAATTAAAGATTAATATTAAGTTTTGTAACAATATATACACATTTGCGCAATTTTATATATAAAAAATACTTTATATATATGTAAGCACGAGATAAACACAAGATTACATTTACCCGAAACATAACACACAACCTTTC
>CAYSIO010000148.1:1556-4355 GCA_964431115.1 uncultured Vampirovibrio sp. | reverse complement strand
GTTGCACTTCCGGGGAAGATTACAAAATTATCTGCAACTTTTGCAAACTTTGTAATTCTTTCAGCTTCGCTATTGGCTTTTCCTATAGGGATGCAATCAACCAAATTCTCATCGCCCCATAATGGCTCAACAACAATAGCTAGGTTTTGAACGGGTTTGCCCTGTAAATCCTTGATGGAATGAGTTTGTGCAGATTTATAAACCTCGCCCATAATACCTTGACTACCACAGCCATGAACCACATCAAATCCGTTTTCAATAAAATGACGAGTAATATCAGAGCTTGCTTTAAGATATTTTTCTAAAGGCTCGGAACTTGCAGAACTACCCAAAATAGCAACTGTGTTTTGTTTGCTCACTTTTGTTGTGTATAGAGGATTTAGACTAGGTATATCAAGAGAGCTTCCAAAACTTGTATTATTTTGTTGAATTGGGTTGATTTGCATTTTCAACCTCCTTTTAAATTTCTTTTAAATATTCAGAGAATCCTACAGTTTTTCTTTGATAATTCACATTGTTTGTATTTGCAATATTTAGAGGTGGCTCAGCTTTTGCTTGACTAAATTTTCTAACCTCAGCCATTATTCTTTTAGCCCTTTCTGCTCTTGCCATTTCCTTAGAATCAGTAATTTGTATAAACGTATCTAATGGTAAGGCTTGACCTTTGTGTATAACACGAAGTTTATCCCTTAGAGATTTATCTTGAGAAACGCTTTCGCAAAATCTTTGAAAAGGTTTTTCAATAAATGCTTTTGCATTAATAGGATTGGTTAATACCATTTTTGTTTCAATAGCTGACGGATTTTTTAATACTCCATAACGTGTTATTATTTTTGATACTTTCATAATACACCATTCCTTAATCTAGTGAATAAATTATACTACAAAAGTAATCGTACAAGTCCTAAATACTTAACATTGTAACAATTTAGGCAAAAATTTTATTTTAAATTTAATTCGATATTTTGGTTTATAATACCTTTATGATAAAAAAAGTTCTTTCGATTTTATTTTCGTTTGTTTTTTTGCAGTTGGCTTGTTTTGCTGAATTTGCAAAGCAACCTGACGAATTTACTTGTGCGCCAACCAGTTCATATAATCTAATAAAAACAATATGCCCTGAGTGCAAAACCTCAATTCAAGAGCTTGCAGTTATTCAAAAAACTGACAAAAACGGAACAACAACTTTTAACCTTTGTCGAGGATTAGAAAAATATTTTAAATCTCAAAACAAAAAAGTTGATATTGAATACTACGGAATAAAAAAAGTTCGCAAATACAAAGCCGGCTCAAACATTAATTTAACTCTTTTGAAAAAACACTTGGAAAATAATGGTCAGGCAATAATCAATATAGGAATCTATACAAAGGATTCTAATGGCACATTTACTCGTGAATGGGGGCATTATGCAAATGTTGTTGCAGTTAGAAACGATTCAATAAAAGTTCTAGATCCGTACGATAAAGAAAATGAAATCCCAACTTGGACAGGGCTTAAAGTAGGGGTAAATATTGCTCTTAAAAATATCAACGACGATGAAAAATACATAAAAACAAACGAGGCTTATTTTATAAACGCCGGAATAAACTATTTAGAATCATCAGAGTTTGCAGTCATAAACGGAATTATTTTCATAAAATAAAAACTGGTAATAGGTTGGGTTTCAACCTAAGAAAAATTATCCATAAAAAAAGAGCCTTGAGGGCTCTTTTTAATATTCTTTACCAATTTTTTTCAAAATAAAATCCAAATCCTTATCACCACGTCCTGATAGGTTTATCAAGATTTTTGTTCCGCTCGGTGATTGTTTTGCAAGCTTTATACCGTAAGCTACGGCGTGAGAGCTTTCCAGAGCCGGTATAATCCCCTCTGTTCTTGACATTTCAAAAAACGCGTCAATCGCTTCTTTATCATCTATTGTTACGTACTGAGCTCTGCCGATTTCGTTTAAATAAGCGTGCTTTGGCCCGACTCCCGGATAATCCAAACCGCTTGCAACGGAATAAGCATCAGCAACATTACCTTCTTCATCTTGTAAAAACATTGATCTAAACCCGTGTAATTCACCAACACGTCCAAAGTTAATACTTGCAGCGTTATCACCAAGCTTCTCGCCCTTTCCGAGAGGCTCAACACCTATTAATTTTACCCCTTCATCGTTTAAGAAACCATTGAAAATTCCAATCGAGTTAGAGCCACCGCCAACGCAAGCTACAACATAATTCGGTAGTTCTCCCGCCATATCAAGCATTTGACCTCTTGCTTCTCTACCGATTACGGATTGGAAATGCTCAACAATCATCGGGAATGGATGTGGTCCTACAACAGAACCAATCGCGTACATAGCGGTTTTGAACTCTTTACAATATGCTTCAAAAGACGCATCAACAGCTTCTTTTAAAGTTTTTGTACCTTTGGTTACAGGTATAACATTAGCCCCTAACATCTTCATTCTTGCAACATTTGGACTTTCTTTAATCATATCGACTTCGCCCATATAAACATCGCATTCAAGCCCTACAAGAGCTGAAGCTGTCGCAATCGCAACACCGTGTTGACCTGCCCCTGTTTCAGCAATAAGCTTTGTTTTACCCATTTTTTTAGCCAAAAGCGCTTCGCCTAAGCTAGGGTTAATTTTATGTGAGCCTGTATGATTTAAATCTTCTCTTTTAATATAAAACTCCGCATTATATTTCTTTGATAAATTGCGAGCATAATACACAGGACTCGGACGTCCTGCAAATGTTTTTAGAAGCTCATCAAGCTCCTCAATAAACTCTTTGTCGTCTTTTATTTTT
>CAYSIO010000148.1:0-1546 GCA_964431115.1 uncultured Vampirovibrio sp. | reverse complement strand
AGTGGAATTGCGGGGTGGTGCATTTTATTTAAGTTCACGTTTAATATAGATTTCAGCATCGTATTTTTTAGACAAGTTACGTGCATAATATACAGGGCTTGGACGTCCCGCAAAAGTTTTTAAAAGTTCATCTAATTCAGCTATAAATTCAGGATCGTCTTTTATCTTCAAAAACTCATCTGCAATTATAGAATACTCTCTTTTTAACTCTTCGGAAATTATTTGTCCTCCGAAGTTCCCGTAAAACCCGTCTTTTGTTATTTCATATTTATTACTTGTTTCCATTATTTATTCTCCATTGTTAAACTTTTTCCTAATACCGAATCTTTATCTTTTAAAATCTTCGCCCCTCTTGTTACTTTGCAAAGACTAACCTGCAGTTCTTTTGCAATCTCCCTTTGAGTAGCTCCTTGACTAAGCATTTCTAAAATACGCCATCGTTTGGACAAAGTTTCAATTTCGGATTCTGTTAACAATTCCTTAAAAAAGTTCTCAATTTCGGCTTCTGTGTGTAAATTCTTAATAAGTTTTGATATTTTTTGAATATTTTGCATTACCGCCCCTTGTTTCTATTTATAGAAACATTGTAACTCATAAAACTTTAATGTCAATTGTTTTGATTTTTTAATATAAATCGCTATAATATAGATATGAAAAAGTTGGTTTTATTATTTATACTTTTGAGCTTTGCACTCCCTTCACACGCTTGGTTTTGGGACAAAAAGGATAAAGCACTTGAAGCAGAACTTCAAGGAAAGGGCTACGCAGGTACTCTGCCTAATTTGGAACAAAAAGCACAGCCTAAACAGAAAAAAGTTGCAACGCCTATTTTTGAATCTCAAGAGGGCTTCAACAATCCTTCTGATTTAAAACCTGTACCTAAGGACAATCCGGCTTTCATAAATATTATTTCAAAGAAGGATAAGACTTCGACTTATATAATTGACGCGAATGAAATTATTCCTATGATAGAAAAGCTTGCTGATACAATCGAGGAAGAAGGTAGTGTTCAGCTTTTTGTAACCAGAGCTAATGTTCTTACAATGAATATTGATCATTTAATAACAAAATACGACGGGCAGCCTGAAAGCTACTATGAATCCTTCAAGAAGCTTTTGGAAATAAATCAGTCCGTAAAAACTATTGCACAGCTTCGCAGAGAGGCTGTAACATATCAACGCTATTTAGCGTATCAATCCACAGGTTCAATCTATAACCCTGAAAACATTAATCAACAGTTGCAATACTTATTAGAAGAATTAAACACTGCTGTTTTATTGCTTAAACAAGTCGAATAAGTCATAAATCTTTACAAAGAACTTGATTTATCTTATTTTTTATGCTACATTTACCCTTGTCAGACTACTAAGAAACGCTTCTAATGAGCAAGAATTAACTTAGAAAGTGACGAGTAGAATGGATACTCCCGATAGGGAATTAGCAAAATTGTTTGGGTTTTGCCATACCTAAATCGTGGAAGTCCGCAACGGAAAAGGATGTAAAAATGAATACAGATCCAATAGCAGATATGCTAACAAGAATCAGA
>CAYSIO010000147.1:507-4394 GCA_964431115.1 uncultured Vampirovibrio sp. | reverse complement strand
AATGCATAAAATAATGGCTCTTGATGTTGGAACTAAAAGAATTGGAATAGCATTAAGCGATTATCTTCAGGTAATTGCAACTGCTCATTCCACAATCCCCAGAGAACCTGAAAAAAAAGCTGTTGAGATAATAACTCAGTTGGCTAAAGAGAATAGAGTTGAGAAAATTGTTGTGGGTATTCCTATTAATATGGATGGTACTCAAGGATTTCAAGCTCAAAATTGTATAGATTTTGCACAAAAAATTCTTGGTTTTGATATAATATTTGAAGACGAGCGACTTACTTCCGAAGAAGCGGAACAAAGGCTTCGTTCCAGAAAAATAGACTTTCGGAAAAACAAAGGGCTAGTGGATATGGAAAGTGCTTGTGTTATATTAGAACAATACTTAAGCAGAAAATAGTTTTATAGGAGTAAATGATTATGGCAGATGAAGAAATGAACTTAGTTGAACTTAGTGACGAAGAAGGTAACGTTACTAGTTGCGAAATTTATGACATTGTTGAATTCGAAGGTAAAACTTATGCAATGTTATTACCTGTTGAAGAAGAAAACGAAGAAGAACCTGAATTAATCGTTCTTGAGTATGTTGAAGAAGGCGAAGAAGGTTCTTTTGTAAGTATTGAAGACGAAGACGAATTCAACAGGGTTTGTGATTATATTGAATCTTTAGCTGACGAAGTTGAATAAGGATAAACTATAGAATTTTAGTCGGGTTTGTTAGGTATATTGTATGTTTGAACGTTTTACGGAAAAAGCAGTAAATGCAGTTAGTGAATCGCAACGATTTGCTAAAGAGTTAAAAAGCTTAGAAGTCTGTCCGGAGCATTTGCTTCTGGCGCTTGTTAGTGAAGCTCGAGGAGTATCTCTAAAGCTTTTTAGAATGTATAATGTTACGCCGGAAGCTATGCAGGAAGAAGTTGTGAATTATGTAACTCCTGCTTTGCGTCAGTCTGAAAACGTTCCGTTTAGTCATAACGTTAAAGATATACTTAAAAGAACACTAGACCTTGCATCTAAATCCGGAAATCAAAATATTCTTTTTGAGCATTTGTTTTTGTCTGTAATCACTGATAAAAACTCAAATATTCAAGCGATATTAGAAAAGTTTGATTTTGATATTAATACGGCTCGTGAAATTTTGACAAAGCTTGTTCAAAAGAAAATTAAACGTTTAGAACATCCGGAAGAAGTTGATGAAGACGAAAAAACAGCCTTTGAATCATTGTATGAGGGAGAAGCTTTGGCAGATGTCTTTGACAGAGCAGTTTCTAAGTTATCGACAAAAGGCTATGAAATTCTTGGAACAGAGCAAATTATGGCTTCAATATTGGAGTCTGCTAATTCAAATTTATTAGATACAATCAAAAATCACGGGATAACATCTGAAACGTTTGAAGAAAAACTAGCTTCTGTTGAGTCAAGGCAATCTGAGTATGAAGGGAAAAAGATAATATTTACCCCAAATGCTTTTATGATGATGAACCTTGCATTACAAACTGCTAAAGAATTAGGTTCTTCCGTTATTACACCGGAACACATTGTTCTTAGTATTTTGAAAGCAAAAAAAGGGTTAGCTTATGATGTAGTGAAATCAATCGGTATTGATGAAGAAAAATTGACTAATGAAATCGTTAAGCCAATAGAAAAGCAAATGCCTGAGACTCTTTTAATTATGAAACTTGCAAAAGAAGAAGCTCGTCGTTTAGGTCGTAATGTTGTCGGAACAGAGATGTTTTTATTAGGCATTATTGGGGAAGGTGCCAGTGTTGCTTCAGAAGTTCTTAGTGATTTAGAAATAACAATGAAAGATGCTCGATTTGTTGTGGAAAGTCTTGTTGGATATGGTAATGAGTATTTTGAAAAAGAAATTGTATTTACAAGACGTGCGAAGCGTGTTCTGGAAAAAGCTTGGCTTTCTGCTAAGAAAAAGAATAAACAAAAAATAGAAGCGGTAGATTTATTGCTTGCGATTCTGGATGAGCCGGATTCACTTGCTATGAAAGTTTTAGATAGTTTGGGTGTTGATGCGGTTGAAATTAAACACGGTATACAAGGGCTGGGATGTTAGAAAAAATAAAAGCGTTTTTATTGGAGTATGATTTGCAGGATAAAACCATTATTGTTGGTTTTTCCGGAGGTTATGACTCTATGTGTCTTTTGGATGCTTTATCAAAAATCAAGGAGCAAGAAGGGTTTTGGGATTTAACTGTAATTGCTGCTCATTTTAACCATAATTGGCGCGGAGAAGAGTCTTTAAGAGAGCAAGAAGTCTGTAGACTTTTTGCTGCAAGCAGAGGTTTTGAGTTTTTCACCAAGATGGCTCCGGTTGGACTTAAGAAAACAGAAAATGATGCCAGAATTGCTCGTTATGAATTTTTTGAAGAAGCTATGGAGAACTATGATGCTGATGCTGTGTTTACCGCACATAATAAAGATGACAACGCAGAAACTGTACTTTATAGGGTTATTAAAGGTACCGGACTTGTTGGTTTAAAAGGAATTTCAAGAAAAAGAAATTGTTTTTATAGACCTCTTTTAAAAGTCGCTCGAGCAGAGATTATGGAATATTGTGATGCAAATAATCTTTCTCCGAACAATGATTCTTCTAATGCTGATACAACTTATCGTAGGAACTATTTACGATTAAATGTTATACCGGCTCTTGAAAAAGTCAATCCTGCGGTTAAGGATTCATTAAATACTCTTGCAGAAGTTGCAGCCGGTGAGGATGCGATTATTGAAGAGTATTTAGCAACTTTAAGAGATAAAATTTTTGAAGAAGACAGAATTAATTCTCAAAATTATAAAGTATTATCAAAACATGTAAAAATGCGTTTTATTCATGAATTTATTCAATCTTTAGATTTAGATTATGACTTTAAGCGTATTAATGAATTATATGAATTTATTGAAAATAATATTGATAAGCGCAATGGCAGTACAATTTCATTAGCTACAGCCAAATGGTTGTACGTTGATGACAAGATTATTGAAAGCATTCCTCACAAGGCTCAACCAAAAGCTGAAGATCCGGCATGGGAAATTGTTATTGATTCGGAAGGTGAATACCAAATTGGCGATAGAAAACTCATTATAAAACCTTATGTTGAGCAAGAAGTTTTTGTATTTCCGGAAGCAACTGCCAATTTTGTTTATGTAGATTTATCTAATGTAAAATTACCGTTAATAGCTCGCACGAGACGTGATGGTGATATAATTAATCCTTTTGGAATGACAGGTACAATGAAATTAAAAAAGTATATGAATTCTAAAGGGGTTAATAGACACAAGAGGGATGATATATTAATCCTTGCAAATGAGGATGAAGTGTTATGGGTTGTAGGTGTTGGACTTAGTAACAAGATAGGTGTTACAAAGGTCCCTACTCACGTAATAGAGGTTTTATAATATGAAAATGATAAAAGAGTCTGATTTAAAAACGTTATTTTCAGCAGAGCAAATCCAAGAAAAAATTGCTGAATTCGGTGAAGGCTTAAATTATGTTTACAAGGATGAAGAGCTTTATTTAATCTGTGTTTTGAAGGGTTCTGTAATGTTTATGGCAGATTTAGCTAAACATTTAAAAATGCCTATAAGAATGGAATTTATTCGTCTTTCAAGCTATGGTTCCGGCTTTGCTTCTACCGGAAAAGTCAGCGCGGTAGATATTGCATTACCTGATTTAAGCGGAAAGAATGTTTTAATTATAGAAGATATTATTGATACCGGACATACTGCAAGGTTTTTAATGGATTTTATTCATCATAATTTTAAGCCAAAAACACTAAAATTCTGTTCTTTATTAGATAAAAAATGCAAGCGTGAAGTTGATATAGATGCTGATTATCATTGTTTTGAAGTTGATGATAAATTTTTAGTAGGCT
>CAYSIO010000147.1:0-497 GCA_964431115.1 uncultured Vampirovibrio sp. | reverse complement strand
TATGGACTAGACTACGACGGTTATTACAGAAATATACCATTTATTGGTTATGTAGAAGGAGTATAAATGCAAAATATTAGAAAAATTACGGAGGATTTATTTTATATAGGATGTTCAGACAGAAGAATACAGCTTTTTGAAAGTGCTTATCCTGTACCTGAGGGTGTTTCTTATAATTCATATTTATTAAAAGATGAAAAAACTGTTTTGTTTGATACAGTGGATAAAGTTTGTTCAGGGCAGTTTTTTGAAAACCTTGAAGCAGCTTTAGGTGAAAGAAAATTAGATTATCTTGTTGTTCAACATATGGAACCTGATCATGCTGCGCTTATTTCAGAAGTCAAACGCAGATATCCTGAAGTTAAAATTGTATGCACAGCAAAAGCTCAAGCTATGATTAAACAGTTTTTTGATTTTGATATCGATTCTTGTGTTCAAGCTGTTAAAGAAGGAGATGTCCTTAATACAGGTTCGCACGAATTAACTTTTGTTATGGC
>CAYSIO010000146.1:0-4412 GCA_964431115.1 uncultured Vampirovibrio sp. | reverse complement strand
TAATTACGGCAAGAATCGAGAAAATTGATAATCACCCAAATTCTGACAGATTACATTTGGTTACAGTTAATACCGGTTCTGCTACAAAAACTGTAGTATGTGGCGCTCAAAATATACAAGAAGGACAAGTAATCCCATATGCTTCTGTTGGAAGTAAGGTTCTTGACAGAAAAACCGGAGAACAATTTGAACTAACTCCTGCTGTTATTCGTGGAGTTGAATCTCAAGGTATGTTATGTTCAGATGACGAACTTGGTGTTAATGACAGAAATTATCAGGAAGAAGACGGCATCCTTATCCTTAACCGTTTATTCCCAAATGTTGGATTAGGTTTGAATGTTGAAGATGTATTAGGTTTTGATAAAGATTTTATTATCCACACAGCTCCTACTGCAAATCGTGGTGACCAAATGTCTGTTGTTGGTATTGCAAGAGAACTATCAGCTCTTTTTGATAGACCGATGAAATTTGAATATGCTTCAAGAGCTTGTGAAAAAGCTGATTTTGAAGTTGAAATAAAAGATGAATCAGTATGTAAATATTATTCAATCGGTGTTTTAAAAGGTATTACAATTGAACCTTCACCGGAGTGGATGCAAAAAAGATTAGTTGCATCAGGTATCCGTGCAATTAATAACGTAGTTGATATTACTAACTACGTGCTTTTGGAGTATGGAACTCCATTACACGCTTTTGACTATGATAAATTAAATGGTTACTTATGTGTAAGAAGAGCTGAAGTTGGTGAAAAAATCACAACTCTTGATGAAGTTGAAAGAGAATTAACTACAGATTCTGTACTTATTGCAACTAAAGAAGCACCTGTTTGTTTAGGCGGAGTCTTTGGCGGTAATAATTCAGAAGTTGACGACAATACCAAAAATATTGCACTTGAAGGCGCTTACTTCTATCCTGCTACTACAAGAAGAAGCGGAAGAAGCGTTGGGTACCGTTCAGATGCTTCTGCAAGATTTGAACGCGGAGTTGACATTGAAGCTGTTAAGCCTGGTCTACTAAGAGCGGTTGAACTTCTTGAAAAGTATGCTGATGCGAAATTTGAAGGTCTTGTTGAGACGGGGGTAAATGAGTTAGAGCCTATTGATATAACCTTACGTTATGCACAAATAAAAAGACTTCTAGGATGTGAAATCGAAGCTGAAAAATGTCTTTCTATATTAGAAAATCTTGGTTTTGAAATCTTGGGTAAAAACGATATGGCTTGTAAGGTCAGAGTCCCTTCATTCAGAGCTGATGATGTTACTCGTGAATGCGATTTGATTGAAGAAATCTCAAGAATCAACGGCTACGATAAAATTACTCCGACTTTACCGACAAAAGGTGAGCCTGCAACTATTTCTCCGGCTGAAAGAGTTATTAAAAGAGTTCACGAATTAATGCTTGCAGGCGGTATGAATGAAATGCAAACATCTTCTTTAATTGGTGAGCCATTATTAAAACAATTCAATATGAGCTACGATAAAGAAAATGCAGTTTTTGTTGAAAATCCTGCTTCAGAAGAGTTTGCAATGCTCCGTCAAACAATGGCTGCAAGTCTTTTAAATTGTATGAAATATAACTACGATAATGGTCAGAAAGATTTCTGGGGTTATGAAATCGGAAGAACTTACGTTAAAGTTGCAGAAGCTGATGAAAAGAATTCCGGAGTAAAAGAAACTCAAACATTAGCAGGTGTGATTACCGGTAATGTTCAAAAATCTTTATGGCAACCTACCGGTGAAGTTGATTTCTATACAGTAAAAGGTATTGTGGATAAAGTTTTGGAAGAATTTGGATTAACAAGAAGAATCAAATTTGCTTTACTTGCAGATTCACCGCTTGCTCAATCTCATACAGCTCTTCATCCATACAAAACAGCTGTTCTAACTATGTTAGGTAAGCAACCGCAAATTATTGGTTATTATGGTGAAATCCACCCTGAACTTAAAGGTAAGTTGAAATTAAACCAAAGCGCATTCTTATTCAAACTTGATTTGGATATGCTTATTGACGGTGTAAACGAATCTGTTCCGCGTTATAAAAAATTGCCTCAATTCCCGGAAGTACAAAGAGACTTAGCAGTAATTGTTCCAAAGACAACAAGTTGGGATGATTTGGAAAAAGTGATTAAAAAAGGTGTTGATAATAAAATCTTTACAGGTTGCGATGTGTTTGACGTATATGAAGGTGAACACGTTTCAGAAGGATTTAAATCTGTGGCATTTAGAATAAAAATGCAAGATGCAAATGCTACGCTAACAGATGAAGCGATTGAAACACAAATGGCAAACGTTAGGTCAACGTTAAAAAAATCGATGCCGGATTTAAGCTTTAGAGAATAATTTATACAGGTGATTTCAAGATTTGAAATCACCTGTATAATTTTTTAATAAAAAGAGGGCTTAAATATGAATATAAATTATGCGAGATGGAAGAATTTTTGCGAAATACATTCAAAAGAACTGGTTCCATTCTTTAATGCTTATGAAGTCAGAAGAAGAAAAATTGCACCTTGGATTTTGCTTTGTGACATATTATTCTATACTTTGCTAATTTTATTTATAACTGTCGCTATTTTAGGTTCTTCAGCGCGATTGAATCACGATCCGACATATATTTTCCCTTGTTTTTTCTCAATGTTTATTTTCCATTGGATAGCAAAAACCAGAAAAAAAAGCTTTAAAAAATTTTTAAAAGAGAATTGTATGGAAAAAGTGCTAAAAGCTTTCGGCAACATTCGATACCAGTCTTGTGACCATTCTTTAGCTGATGTTGCAGATCTTGTTGGAACAGCAATAAATCAAAGGTTTGAAAATTTAGAAAGTTATATTGAGTTTAAAGATAAATATATTTTCAATATTAGTAAAGATGATTTAGTAAATAGTAAATTATTTGAAACATATAATAAACGAGAGGATGATGATTTATTTAACGGAAACTATAATGGTGTTGATTTCAGGGTTTTGGAAACTAATTTACAACACGAATCCCGTTCAGGAAAAAGTAGAAGCTGTAAGTTGGTTTTTCAGGGTGTAATTGCAACTTTTTCAGCAAATAAAAGATTTACAGGACAAACTATTATATCCACAAAAGGTGATAGTACCGGTATGTTAGCACCATTATGGCAAATACTGATAATCATAATTCCTTTTTTTGTGATTGGTATTTTATGTTTTATTTTTGATGGTCCGCAAAATAGTCTTTCTTGGGCCTGTACTTTGATGCCGATTCTGACTATGTCAATTTTTATATTCTCAAAAAAGAAAGAAAAACTTACAAAAGTTGAGCTTGAAGACCCTGTTTTGAGAAAGCATTTTGATGTTCATTCTACAGACCAGGTAGAAGCTCGTTATTTATTAACTCCTGCATTTATTCAGAGATTTACTAATCTTAAGACAGCTTTTGGAACTAAAAAGATTAAATGTTCTTTTTTTGAAAATAAAATTATGTTTGCAATAAGCTCATCAAAAGACCTCTTTGAAATCGGACATTTGTATAAATCTTTGCATGATCCAAAATCAATTTATACTTTGTATAATGAAATTTCTGCTATTGAGGGAATGATTGACCATTTCAAACTTGATGAAAAAACCGGATTATAGAACTTTTTTCTTGAAAAATCGTTATAAAAAATGTAAAATATTTTCTAAGAGGATGGAGAATATGAAGAAGTTTTTAATAATCTTAGCTATGTTTTTAACAATGCCTGTAATGGCTGATACGGTACCGTTTTATGTCGATTCTATTCCCAAAACGGCTTTGGGACTTTATCAAACTGATAAAACTCTGACTCTTTATTCTCATCCTGAAGCTAACTCAAATGTTATAAAAAAAATGGACTTTTCTTACAACCCTGAAACAATGCCTGATTCTGTTTTTGCGGTGCTTATAAATGAACAAAAATTAGGGTTTCTTTATGTGACCGATATTGGTGATGAAGGTTGGGTAGAAGTAATTTATGATAAAAGAACCGGTGCAAAAGGTTGGGTACAAACAGTTGATTCTTTACAATTCCAACCTTGGAGAAACTTTTATAATATGTATGGCCGTAAATACGGACTAAGGTTTCTTAAAGATGCACCTAAAGACTTAGAAGTCCTAAAAGCGAAGAGTGAAGATTTGTCTCAAACAGTTGCAAAATTGAACTATGTAAGAAAAATTAATTTAACCGTTATTCGCGGAAATTGGGCTCTTGTATCAGTAAAAGATTTAGATGAAGTTCCAAAAACAGGTTATCTCAAATGGCGTGATTCTGACGGAACAATTTATGCGTTTCCGAATATAAGATAACAATAATACAATTGAACTAGTTTTTACTTCTCCCCCTTGAAAGAAGCTCTTTTTTTATGTAAAATATACTTATACATATGTAAGAAGAGGAATTATATTAATGTTCGAACGTTTTACGGAAAAAG
>CAYSIO010000145.1:0-4416 GCA_964431115.1 uncultured Vampirovibrio sp. | reverse complement strand
AACTCGTGTTTTGCCTTAAAATCGTAACAAAAACAGGTCTAAATGTAAATAGGGGGGGGGTAAATATAAATCGGGGGTAAATATAAATAAGGGATGGAAACTATTTTATTATTTTAATTGTTGTAAGTAATTCATAAACTTTTTTAATAAAAGGTGTAGTTTGCTTAAGAGGTAAATTTTTGTCGGTAGTTTGACTGGCATTAAGTAAGAAATGAATCATATGAGTTGCTGTTTCAAGTTTTTTAGAATTTGATAAGTTTTGCACATTATTTCCTTTCTTTATAATTTCATAAAATATATTAATTTAATTTGACTAAAAAGTGTATTCACATATAATTGAATAAATTAGAAAAGGTTTTATGAGGACAGGACTTGGCGTTTTATTTTGAAAAGATTAACGGTTATAAGGTTTTAAAAAGTGATTTCTTAGAGGGAGTAAATCATTGTTTTACGACAAGAGGTATAAACATAAGTCAATTTAAAACTGTCATTCCGAACTTGTTTCGGAATCTTACCGACTTGGAAGTAAAAAATCAAGATTATAAGACCCTGAAACAAGTTCAGGGTGATATTAAAATTATCTCTCCTCAACAAACTCATTCTGACCATGTTGAAATTGTTGACGAAAGAATAGAATATCCTGATACTGACGGATTAATAATTGCACAGAAAAATATTCCAATCGCATTAAGATTCGCAGACTGCACTCCATTAATTTTTTACGATACAGAGCAAAAAATCGGTGCAATATCTCATGCCGGCTGGCGCGGTACGGCACAAAAAATCGGGGTAAAAACTATTGACAAAATGGGATCAAATCCAAAAGATATCATTGCAATCATTGGTCCTGCAATCGGAGTTTGTTGCTATGAAGTATCCGATGAGGTCAGGGGTAAATTATTGGAAACAGTAGCTGATACAGAAGGTTTGGTACAAGGCAGGAATGTAGATTTAAAACAAATTAATGCACGCCAACTTCAAGAAATTGGCGTGTCAAAAATCGATATTTGTCCATATTGCACAAGCTGTAATAATGACTTATTTTATTCTTACCGTAAAGAAAACGGAACTCAAGAAAGACATTACGCAATACTTATGCTTTAGCTGTTTGAAGTTGCATTTGCTCTTCCATTTCTGCTCTGGCTTTACGTTTTTTATCAAGCTTGTTTGTAATATAGATATTCAAGTTTGGAATACCAAGACCAAGAACAAGTCCTGAGAATAAATAACCTGCAAGTTGAGCTTTGTTAAGTGTACCAAGACGTTTTTTAGCTGTTTTTACAAACTCTTTATCAGCAATTTTATCTAGATCAGCCATCATTTCTTTGAATGTTTTAGCAATTGTTTTTCCGTCTTTAATCTTAGTTGTTTTAATATCTTTTGCAGCCAAACTTTCAATAAGAATTTCATCTCTTGTTTTCAATGTAGCATTGAATGCACGCTTAGTTTTAGCCCAAAGCCCCTTAGCTTCTTTTTCTGTAGTATTAAGCACGGTTGCATTCGAATTATCAAGCGCAGTAGCAGTTAATTTGTTTACAATATCACCAAGTACAAGCCAACTTAAGAAACCTAGAGTATCCTTTGTCAAAGATTCTCTTAATTCATCTTGGTCACGAGTTGCCAAAAGTCTTGAAATAATAGTCAAACCGTAGATTCCTTTTAATTGGCTGATTGTAGGCCAAAAATCTTTAAACGCCATTTTTTCCATGAAACCTTTAAGTCCGGTTCCGAGAGAAGCCATTGTTAGTCCCAAGAAACCTACACTAGCAGCACCTTTCATCATTTTAAATGCTGCACTGTCATCTTTTGTCCTGCCTTCAACACCTACAAAGCCGTCTGAACCTGTTTTCTTTTTAGTTAAGTATATGTTAATAGGCTGAATAGACATACCAACTGCAGTACCTATTAAGAATCCTGCAAGTGAGCGTTTTTTCATGAATTTAGAAATATTCTTAACAAATGCGTTTTCTGTAATTGGTTTTCCGTTCTGAATCTGTTCTCTGAAAGCTTTTTGGACTTCTTCTTTATTGAAAGAGCCTGATACTTTATAAATATCTTCAAGCAAAGCTTTTAAGCTTGTATTACTTACAAGTTTTTTATCTGATGATTCTAAAACATACTTAGACTCTGCTCCTGTTGCCTCTATTAATTTGTTAATTGCAACATGAAGAGAATCAGCAGAGCCTTTCTTTTTCCAATCTTTGAACTGAACATTATTATTAAGCGCTTTGTCAAATATTTGCGCAATATCATCAACAGTTTCTTTTGAAAGCTCAACCAAACCTTCTGCATTCGCTTTTTTAGAAGTTGGGTTATAAGCTTTTAGATTTCTGAATGTTTCTTTCAAATATTCTAATTGAGTTGTTTTATTTTGAATTTGTTTTGCTTTATTTTCAGCAAGGATATTCAATGTCTCAGGAGCCGTAAACATTGAGTTTGCATTCGTACCAAACTTTCTGTCCACACCAAGAAGTGTCGCCAAAACAGCACCGCTTAATCCTCCATAAACTCCGATAAGAGAGTGGTTTAATGTTCCTGATGCTTCACGACGACCTGTTTCTAATCCTGCTGCAGGACCGCGTTTAACTAAATCCGTTGTAGTTCTTGGTATAACCATAAATGCCAAGTCAACACCGTTTGCGCCAATAGCTTGGTTAGTTGCCAAAAATCTTAATGCACCGTCAGCAACTCCTTTAAATTGAGGAGTTGTTTTTGTTATATTCTTTTGTTGTATTTGATGTACTTGCATATTTTCCCTTTTGCTAGTGTTTTGTCCGGTTTTTAAACTTTTTGGAGCTGAATATCAGTCTCTTTCTGACTCGAGGCTAAATTTATCCCATTTGTTTCTTGTGCTAACTTAAGAGCTTCGGCATGTTTTTTCTTCGTCGACTTTCTTGTCCAAATCGGAACAATCAGTCCGAGCAGTATTAATGATACACCTAAGTTAGCGACTTGGCAAGCTGAACGTAAATTCCTAGCACGTTTTAGTTCTTTTGCAATTTGCACTTCTTGTTCTTTTTTTGGTATAGCACCTTTGAGTGCTTCTTTAGTCTTACTTACAACTTCTTCGGAAGACTTGATATTTACATCTTTTACCCAGTGCCAGAAACGCTTTAAAATATTTTCATCTCCTTTAAGAGGCTTGGTATCATTTAATAATTGTATATTTGTCTTTTTCTCAATTACTGTAGCTGCTGCTTTACCCGCGTAATCACCTAAGAAATATAAACCACAAAAAGTTGCAATATCTCGAACGGTTGCTTCTGCCAATTCGTTTTTATCATCTGCAACCGCCATACGAGAAGCAAATGTAGTGGTAGAAATTACTCTTGCTTGATCCATAGTCGGGAACGGACCTTTGAATTGAAGCATTTCCCATGAAGGTTTTTTCATCATAGAGAGCAAAGATACACCAATCATTGAAGAAATAGATATTATTTTTTGTTTTAAAAGTCCTTCTTGTGATTTTTTACGAATTTCTTCATTTTGATTTTTTCCGAAATCATCATAGATAGGAGCGCCTTCTGTGCCGGAAATTTTCTTTGTAATCCAACGGTTAATATATTGCATCGAAGCTGCAAGTGGTAATATAACAGCTAAAGCAACTGCACTCTTGCTCCTTACAAGTTTTTTACTTTGTTTTGCAAATTGTTCTATAGTAACGTCTTTACCTGCTTTTTGAAATTCTCTAAAATATTTAACAGAATCAGATAGCAATGTTTCGATAGTTGTTGCTTTTACCTCTTTAGTTCCATTTACTTTGATGTTTTCAAAGACATGGGTTTTATCAGAAATCTCTTTTGCGATTTCTTTAATATCTTTTTTAATATCTCCGCCTTTTAAAGAAAGTTCTTTAAGTCTTGTTGCAATAGAAGATAAGTCTTTTTCCCCAAGAGCTTCTTTAAATAATACTTTCTTAGTGCCATGCGCCCCTTCAGTATTGCCTAAAATTTCTTTTAACGCATCTTTTACCTTGTCCTCAGCATTTGATTTTGTGTATAATTCGCTAGCTCTGTCTATAAGTGCATGATCAGCCCAACAAGCAGCCATATTGGTGTTTTTAGGCATAATAAATTTATTTAAACCAAGTGCTGCTAACCAAGCTACACCACCCGGAATTAAACAGTTTACAATAAGTCCTGAAGACTCTCTTCTAAGAGCCTCAAAGCCTGCAAACCAGTTTGTTAAAGACTCTACAAATGTTCTCGGAAGAATCGCAGAAAACATGTCTATGACAGCAACATTAATCATAGGATTCTTTTCACATTCTTGAATCCCCCATAAAAGAGCACCCCAAGCGCCGCCACCCTTGAAGCTCGGAGAGCTTTCTTCAATGTTATTTTTAGGAAGGGTAGTCTTACGTATGCTATTTAAATTTCTGTTTTCTACACCAATTTTGCTAATCATACACAATTC
>CAYSIO010000144.1:0-4438 GCA_964431115.1 uncultured Vampirovibrio sp. | reverse complement strand
CCTCCAAATATTATTATTGGTAGTGCTGCAGGTTTCTCATTTATGGACTTTATTAATGAGCTAACATTAATTGTTGCAATTATTATGACAGTTGTTATAGCTATTATGGTTTTCTGGTTTAGAAAATCGTTACATGCAACTGAAGAAAATATGGCTAAAGTTGCTAATATGGATAATTCAAATACAATTACGGATAAAGCTTTAATGATTCGTTCTTTATTGGTTTTATTCCTTGTAATCTTAGGTTTTGTAACTCATGACATTACTCATATTCAAACTTGTGTATGTGCTATGGCAGGCGCGTCGGTATTGTTGTTGTTTGAAAAACCACATGAAATTTTGCACGATGTAGAATGGAATACAATTTTCTTCTTCATTGGCTTATTCATTATAATTGGTGGTTTTGAAGCCGCAGGCGGTATTGAATTGATGGCAAAATGGCTTCTTGATATAACTCAAGGCTCTCAAGCTATTGCATCAATGGTAATTCTATGGGGCTCAGGTATTTTATCAGGAATTATTGATAACATCCCTTATACTGCAACAATGGCACCTATGATTGCTGAAATAACTTCATCTCAAGGTATGGATTTTGCATATCCTCTATGGTGGGCTTTATCTTTGGGTGCTTGTTTAGGCGGAAATATGACAATTATTGGTGCTGCTGCAAACGTTATTGTATCAGAATCTTCTGCAGCTGCAGGTTATCCGATTAAATTTATGGAATACCTAAAATACGGGGTTGTTGTAACGTTCGTATCTTTAGCGTTATCAACAGGCTATGTATGGTTAAAGTATTTGGTATAGTTTAATTTAGATAGGTACTTAAATCGGGCGGTGCTTTTCAAGCACCGCCCGATTTTTAATTATTCTAAAAACTCGGCTAAAATATTGTTACTCAAAAGAATTCCGTTTAGCGTTAATTTATAACCTTGCGGAGTTTTTTTGATGTAATCAGGAGCGAATTTTTTCAGTATTTTTTTATATTTATCCTCAAAATCTATTCCGAATTTATCTTGAATTTTGCCTACATTTACCCCGGTTTCTTTTCTGAAGCCTAAAAAAATCTCTTCTTCGAGCTTTTCTTGTTCTGTTTGTATATGTCCGTTAGCGTGTTGAGATGGGTTGTTTAAATATTCTTCCAATGAGCAATGGTTAGAATATCTAATACCGTCAATATAACCGTGTGCTGCTACTCCAAAGCCGTAATACTCTTCATTATTCCAATAGTTTAAATTGTGTCTTGATTCGTAACCATTTATTGCAAAATTGCTTATTTCGTATCTTTTGTAGCCACTATTTTCTAATATTTCATTTATCTTTAAATACATATCAGCCTGAAGATCATCGTCGGGAATATTTTCCGGCGGGAATTTACCCCAATATGATTCTTCTTCTATTTTCAATCCGTAAGTTGAAATATGTTGTATTCCAAGATTAGTAATAACTTCTAAATCTTTTTTTATATCTTCTATGCTTTGGTTAGGAAGTCCATAGATTAAATCCAAACTGATATTTGCAAAACCTGCGTCTTTAGCTAACTTTACGGCTTCTAAAGTTTGTTCAGCTTTATGTCTGCGTCCAATAAGTTTTAAAATATCATTATCAAAAGTTTGCGAACCAAAACTTAATCTGTTTATTCCAATCTTGTGCAAAGAATTTAAATATTCCAAATTAGCATCATCCGGATTTATTTCTAAAGTAATTTCGCAATCAGATGCCAAGTTGAATTTATCAATAATTTTTTTTATGAGGGTTGGTTCTAATAAAGAAGGTGTACCACCCCCGAAATAGAGAGTTTTTAATTCTTCTCCATTGTAGTTTGTATCAATTTCTTTTAATAATGAAAAGATATATCCAAGAATCTTTTCACCATTTGTAAAAGATACAAACGAGCAGTATTTGCATTTTTGTTTACAAAACGGAATATGAATATAAACACTTTTCGCCATTTATTCATCCAGTTTAATGTAGTTTGAATCCCAACGAAGATCGATGTATTTAACCTTTTTGTTAATCATTTTAACTTGCGGTAAAAGAGAAGGCAGACGACCTATTTTATCAAATACGGAAGGATTAAAGCTTCCGAGTCGAATGCTTGTAGTTTGAATTTTTACATAGACATCCTTAGGGTTTCTATAATCAATGTATTCGACTTCTTCTCCGGTTTCAGCTTCAACGAGATCTGCCAGTTTTTTTAAGTTTTTAACCTTTGTTACATCCCAGTTTCTATAATCATCTCCGCTTCCGTATGTTATTACGAGAACAGTCTCGTAGCTTTCATCAAGTGGCATATATTCTCTTCCGATGAGTTTTCCGTCTGCAGAGAAAAATGCAATAGGCGGAGCTTCTAAATTCGGAGAAATCGTAACTATAGGAGTTCTTTCAAGAACTATAATTTGAAGTCTTGCAGGAAACCAAAAACGTCTTATGTAAACATTTTGGATTGGCTCAAGCTGTGTAATACTTTTCCTTAGATCATCTGTTTTAACTAAAAATATCGGCTGTTGCGGAACTTGATTTCTGCGAAGAGCAGAGAGAATTTTTTGTTCCGGAACAATATGATTGTTTACAATTTCTAATGCAGGGCTTTCTAAGCTGTCGAAAGCATCAGATGCCAGTTTCCATTGTGGCATCTTTAATATAAACATTATTAAACACGCCAGACCAATAACTAAGAAAAATTTATACATCACTCGTAATCTGTTCAAACGTCTTTGAGACTGTCTGACTTGTCTTTGCATACGAGCCTGTTTTAATCTTCTGTTCTGATTGTATTTTGGTTTTTCGTCTGACATTATTTATTTAATCCTGCGCTGTGAAGTACCATATCTACCAAATTATCATAATCTATTCCGCAAGCAGCTGCTTGAGCAGGAAGATCGCTTGTATCTGTCATTCCAGGATTGGTATTGATTTCTAAAATATAAGGAATATCGTCGACTATCAAGAAATCAACTCTTGAAACGCCTGAACATCCGCAGACTTCAAAAGCTTTTACAGCATTCCATTTAACTTTTTCTGTCATTTCTGCTGAAAGTTCTGCGGGCAGAATGAATTCAGTCAACCCTTTTGTATATTTAGCTTCATAATCATACCATTCGTTTTTAGGACGAAGCTCCAATATTTCTGTTGCAAAAGCTTTGCCGTCTTTTTCAAGAACGCCAACAGTTGCAGCTATACCTACTAAATATTCTTCTATCAGAATTTCGGCATTGTATTTGCGAGCTTCTTCTACAGCTTTTACAAGCTCTTCATCATTGTTAACTTTACTCATCCCAAAACTGGAACCTTCAGATACAGGTTTAATCATAAGAGGATAATGCAAATCTTCAACTTTTTTAATCGGATCTTCGTTTGGTAATAAATAAACTGAAGTGATTAGTGGTAATCCTGCAGTTCCCATAACTTTTTTTGTATATTCTTTGTTCATACAAATAGCACTGGACATAACACCGCAACCTGTATAAGGTATTTTTAAGATTTCCAAAACGCCTTGAATACAACCATCTTCGCCATATTTCCCATGAAGAGTGTTATATGCATATTCAAAACCTTTTAAGTCGTTCATAATGTTTTCTGAAACATCAACTATTTCAGCATTCTTATAGCCTAATCTATGAAGAGCGGCTAATACATTTTTGCCTGAACGAAGTGAAATTTCTCTCTCTGACGACATTCCACCGCATAAAACAGCTATTTTTGCTTCTTTGGATATAATATTTTGCATAATTCTTCCTCTTTTTTGGTTTTATCTCCAATAAAAATTATTTCAGGAGCTAATTCTATTCTATATTTTTCTTTTACTGCTGTAAACATTTTTACCATTAAATCCAGAACATCTTCTGACGTAGCATTTCCTTTATTTACGATAAAGTTTGCGTGATTATCCCAGACTTTGACGTTCTCGGTTTCGTAATCTTTTACCCCTGCTTTGTCGAGAAGTCTACCTGCAGAATCGTTATCAGGATTTTTGAAAACACTTCCTGCATTCGGGTTTGTAAGATTCGGTTGGATATTTCTTCTGGTTGTCAGATTTCTATCCATCAAAATTTGGATATCTTCTTTATTAGATTTTTTAAGCTCAAACTCTGCTCCAAGTAATATATATTTATCCTCTTGCAAAATTGATTTTCTATACTCAAATCCCATTTCAGATTTTTCTTTATAGACAATTTCTTTTTTCTTTTTATCAAATAAACAACAGCGAACCAAGTTATCTGATATACATTGCCCGTGACAAGAAGCGTTCATATATATTTCGCCGCCAATTGATCCCGGAAATCCTATCATAAATTCAAAACCGCTTAGTGAAGCTTCGCAAGTTTTTTGTGATAATAAAGGTCCTTTTACACCACAATCTACAATAACTCTGCTACCATTGATTTCAAAATGTTTCATTTCGCCGGTTAGGATAAGATTTCCTTTGTAGCCGTTT
>CAYSIO010000143.1:0-4455 GCA_964431115.1 uncultured Vampirovibrio sp. | reverse complement strand
TCCTAATGAAATGGCGCTTGCTGCTTAATCGTTCCACTTGCTTATTGAATCCACCGTTTTTATCAAACTACAGGCCAATTTATAAAAATAAAAAAGACCCACTTACGCAGGTCTTTTTTTATATTCTGGGGCGAAAGGATTCGAACCTCTGAGATGGCTGGACCAAAACCAGCTGCCTTACCACTTGGCGACGCCCCAACGGGTTACTTATATATAATAAAATATCAATCTCTATTGTCAAGGATTATTTTTCATGCAAAAAGAGTAGATTATAATCTACCCTTTTTATTGGTTAATAGGTTTGGAGAATTCTTTTTAATTTTTATCTCTTGTTGCTTGCCATACTATGTCACCGACCATTGCTAAAAGCGCTCCTACACCGGCTGACCATTTGCCCCATTTCCACCAACCGCCGGTCATAAATGGAACTTTTTTACCACATCCAATTACGCCTGCTCCTAATTTGGTTAATCCGCTACCTAATGTCCAAGCTCCGGCACCTGCAACAGCACCATAGACGCCTTTTTCTAAAACACTGGCTGTTCGACCCATTCCTTTACCGACATTTTGTTTAAAATCTTTTGAACCTTTTTGGTCGATTTCAAGTCCAAAGCAGTGATTAAGAGTTTCATCTACATATCTGCTGTGGTGATCGGTTCTAAAACCTTGCATAAAACCATTCATTGTAGCGTGATCACCATATCTTGTGATATCGCTTCTTAAGTCATGAAGTTCACCGCCGGATTGAGCCGTAATTATATTTGCATATATTTTTTCAATAATTTCAGTTGCTGATACTGCAGGGTTTATTTTGTCACCCCTTGCCTTTAAGTCATCTCGATAAGTATTGTATACATATGTTTTTAACTTATCAAATTCGTTACAAATACCGTCTTGGTCACCTTCTCGAACCTTATTATATAAGTTTTGTATTCCTTGTTGAATATCACCATTGGTTAACATTTTACTTATCAATGCAGAATCCGTGTTACGGTTTGCCGCGACTTCATTTCTTAAAACTGCTGCTTGCATATTCCCGGCATGTTGTAATCTGGATAGCTCCATTTGATTCTGAGCATTCTGCATTTGCATCATAAATGACGGATATGTTCCCATCATTCCACCCATACCGAATAAAGAACCGTTCATTCCCATCATTGAAGGCATATAAGCATCGTATGAAGCATATGCGCCTGTCATTCCGAGTCCCAAATTACCCAATGGGCTGTAACCTATTCCTGATATGCCATAACCTAGAGTCATAGCGACCTCCTACAAAAATTTGTATTTAATTAACCTTTTTAACCTTACATATAGATAAAGTATTTCTGTTTTTGAAAATTGCCTTTTTTGTTCTTTTTCTTAACAAAAGTTTACAATTGTGATAATTACCATATATTTTTATTTGTTGTATCATGTACTTAAAAGGGTTAAACTGAGGGAGTTCTATGAGGATTGAAGCAAAGAATTTAACAAAAATATACGGTGATAGATGTGTTGTGAATGACAACTCTTTTTACATTGATAAAGGAGAAGTTGTTTGTTTATTAGGACCTAACGGAGCCGGTAAGACAACAACATTCTATATGATTGTCGGACTGGTTAAGCCTAATTCCGGTCAAGTGTTTATTGATGGGAATGAAATTACTGATTGGCCGATGAACTTACGTGCAAAAGCCGGCATAGGTTATTTACCACAAGAAAATTCGATATTCAGAAAGTTAACCGTAGAAGAAAATATTAAACTTGTATTAGAAATGAATGACAAGCTTACGGTGAACGAAAAAAGAGCTAAATTGGAAGAATTATTAGAAGAATTTGGTGTTGCAAGACTTAGAAAATACCCTGCAGTAGCTCTTTCAGGCGGAGAGCGCAGACGTGTAGAAATTGCAAGAGCTCTTGCGGCAAGTCCTGATTTTATGCTTTTAGACGAACCTTTTGCGGGTATTGACCCAATCGCAATCGGTGAAATCAAAGATAATATCAGAAAAATTTCTGAAGAAAAAGGGTTAGGAGTTCTTATTACTGACCACAATCCGAAGGCAACACTGTCTATTACGGATAGAGCATATGTAATATTTGACGGAAAAATTAAGATTCAGGGTAGAAGTGTTGATGTTGCGAACGATCCTGTAGCAAAAGAATTCTATTTAGGAAAGGACTTCCAACTTTAAAATGAAGAAGTTTATTACTATATATGATAAATATATATTTACACAAGTGTTGGTTACAACAATTGTTGCAATACTTTTGTTTACGATTGTGTGGATTGCTCCCGAAATGTTATTGAGCACTATAAAAAAAGTGCTAAACGGAATTTATACGCCTCAGACCGGAATTTTGGTTCTATTATATGAAATTCCGCAAATTCTGGGTAAAGCATTCCCTGTAGGGCTTTTGCTAGGCTCTTTATTCACGTTTGATAAATTAAGTAAAGATTCTGAATTAACAATTTTTAGAGCTGTCGGAATGCCTTTTTCAAGAATATTGCGTCCGCTGTTAGTATTGAGCTTAATTGTTACTGCGTTGTGTTTCGTTACATATGACAAATTAATACCTTATTCTTGCCAAAAATTACAAGAAATAAAGGGGAGCAAAGTTCTAACTCAATATATTTATACTCAAAAAGATGAAAAAAATCGTCCAAAAAGCGCTGTAGTTGTTTCAAAATACTATAATGGAACAATGTCTAATGTAATAGTGTTGGATTTTGCGGATAAAGTTTATGATGATTTACACGGTCTTGAAAATGTTTTAGTAGCTGAACACGGACAAAAAGGGGTTACTAAAGAAGGCAAACCTTGTTGGGTTTTAAATGATATCACATCTTATGATATTGACGAGGAAGGCATTTTTAAGGTTGTAAGAAAAATAGACACTCTAAATGTTTTAGTTGGTGATGCCGCTGAAAATGCTTATAAAATCATGGTAAATTCAACAAAACGTGACAGAGATATTAATAATAAAGATTTAAAAGAATATATAACTCTTCTAAAAAAAGAAAATTTAGATGAGGATTATAGATTATTATATAACAAATACTTGCAAAGGTTTTTCCATCCTTTTGTGTGTGTTTTATTGGCAATTATGGGATGTTTGTTAGGTTTCTCAAAACCGAGAGAGCAAAGATTGATTGGGTTTACAATTGCGATTGGCTGTATTTTTGTATATTATATAACCCTTCCGTTTTTTGATTTATTAGCAGAAAAAGGTGTTTTACCGCCGCTTATTTGCGCAGCATTCCCGCCATTAGCATTTTTAGGCGCGATTATTGCTTTTTATAAATCAAAAGATTTATAGGAGATTAGTATTATGAAAAAATTATTATTAATTATTATTGCACTATTTTCATTTGGGGCAGTGAATGCAAATATTAATTTGGAATACGATGACGGTATTTATCATGCGGTTCTTTCAGGCGATAAGATAAAAAAAAGGATGCAATTTGTAAGCTCTTCAAATTTAATTACCAATAAAGAAGCTCATAATAATGGGAAATCTATTTTTACTATAAATACAGGATTCTTTGATCCGAATAACCAAAAAACTGTTTCTTATATAGTAAATGATTATCAAACGATTGAGGATCCTTTGTTTAATCAAGATTTGATGTTAAACCCCGTTTTACGTAGAAACATGTCTAAAATTCTAAACAGAACGGAATTTAGAGTTTTGGATTGTGATGACAAATTAAAATACGAAATAGCTTCACATAATTCAAAAGTCGATTTTATGTGCTCCATAAAGACTTCTGCTCAAGGTGGTCCGCAACTCTTACCTAATTTAAGACTGGAAGAAGAGTTTTTTATAGTAAAAGATGCCGACGGTAATATCATAAGAGAATCTGCCTCTGTTTTGCATAAGACTGCGAGAACCTTGATTGGTATTAAATCATTACCAAAAGGTGAACAAGAAGTGCATGTGTTTATTGTAACGAATGCTCATCCGATGGATATCTATGAGGCAAGAGACTTATGTGCCAAATACGGTCTGGACAGTGCAATGGCATTTGACGGCGGAAGCTCAACTTCTTTAAATTACAAAAACATACAAGTTATATCAACCCAAGATTCAGGTGATACCGGAAGAGCACTTAAATCTTTTATGATTATCAAGAAAAAGTAGCAAAATATAAGCAAATTATGCTGATGAATATTCTGTTCTCGTATTTTATTTCTTCTGCTCCACAATGCGGAATAGAAGTTTATTGCTTTGCCGTGTAGCTGAAATATGTTGCTTAATATTAAGTTTTGTAACAAAATTCCTGAAAACTGAAATTGGGAATTTTTTATATACTTTATATATATGTAAGATGCAAGAAATGAAAAATTTAATCCCTAATCCTTTCCCTAAAAAATTTCCCCAATTTCGCTTCTCCTAAAGAGAAGCTTTTTTTTTGAAAGAATGTGTAGGAATCCGATTTTCACTCCACAGAGTTTTTTATTTTTCATCTTT